>JAFGLR010000150.1 GCA_016927955.1 Dehalococcoidales bacterium | reverse complement strand
CCGAGTAAATAGTCGTAAACCGACTTAACGGCGTTACCCGCTTCTTCTTTAAGCTGAGGCTCGATGGCGACAACGGTCTTGTCCAGGCTGGCTTTAAGTTCGGCCGGAATATCCATCTCGAATGCCGAGTTATCCAGAAATATTTCAGAAATGGGAACTTTATCTATTTCCGCAGCGATAAAATTAGGATTAAGGACGGTCATTTTAAGGTTGAAAGCGATACCGAAGACGAAGAGCGAGAGGAATAAAACAATGCCGAGTATAACGGTGGCAGTGATTTTAAGTGCTTTCATTTTTATCTCTCCAATACTCTTTTTAAGATATCTTACCGCCGAAAGGGAGATACGTCAACGCTTTTTATGCTTATTTATAGTCAACGATAGCTACGGCAATAGCGTTTTCCCGGGAATGCGATAGGCTGACTTCAAGGTTGTTGATGCCCTTTTTCTCGATAAGTATTTTCGCGGGGCCGTAAAGTTGCACGACTGGTCTCCCATTTGAGTCAGCAATGATTTCGATATGGCGAAAGCCGATGCCCCGGTTCGGGGTATCCAGGGCTTTCATAACAGCTTCTTTAGCGGCAAAGCGGGCGGCCAGTGAAGCCGGCTGTTTTCGATAGAGCTTAAGTTCACGGGCGGTATATACACGCCGGAGAAAACGGTTGCCCCAGCGGTCGATAGCCTTATCGATGCGGGAGATTTCAATAATATCCGTGCCGATGTGCTGCATTTGAGTAATATTATGGCTTGTTCAGGTGGATTTGGCAAATGTTTTCAGTTTACTATGCTTTTATTGCTTCTTTGGCTTTTTCCACCCGGACCGCACAGAACTTGAGCTCCGGAGTTTTAGCTATCGGGTCCCAAGCAGTGTTGGTAAGGATATTTGTCGGACTTTCCGCAAAATGAAAAGTCATAGAAATGACACCGGGCGGAGATACTTCCGTAACTTTTGCTCTAGCGGTGACATGTCCGCGGCGGGAATATACGGTTACCATTTCCCCATCGCTAATTGCCAGAGCTAACGCATCTTCCGGATTAATTTCAACGAGTTCCTCTTTTCGAAGTTTATTTAGTCCCGGGACTCGGCGTGTCATCGTACCGGTATGATAGTGGAAAAGGCTGCGTTCCGTGGTCAAAATCAGCGGGTAGGTGCTATCCGGAAGCTCCGCTGGAAGCTTATATTTCAATGGCTGGAATTTTCCTTCTCCGCAGGTGAAAACGGCAGAATGTAATATAGGAGTACCAGGATGGTCGGGGGTGGGACACGGCCATTGTAAACCGCCTTTTTCTAATCTTTCATAAGAAATACCGGCCATGCTGGGAGTAAGTCTGGCGATTTCATCCCATATTTCAGAGGCACCGGTAAAATTGAAACCGGGCTTCCCCATCTTCTGAGCCACGAGACATATAATTTCCCAATCCGGTTTAGCTTCACCGGGCGGAGGTATAGCTTTTCTGACTCTCTGCACACGGCGTTCGGTATTAGTATACGTGCCGTCTTCAGCTCCGAAACCGGCAGCCGGCAATACTACATGTGCTTCTTTTGCCGTTTCCGAAAGGAAAATATCTTGAACGACAAGGAAATCCAGACCGCGTAAGGTACTTAATGTGTGGTTCATATCCGGTTCGCTCAATACCGGGTCCTCACCGACGAGGTACATAGCTTTGATTCCACTGTTGCCGGTTACTCCGTACATCTCGGTCAAAGCAAGACCTGGTTTCGTATTTAAAGTACAACCCCAAGCATCCTCAAATTTTTTAATGACTTCAGGACTATTTAACGGTTGATATCCGGGTAAGTTACCGGGTAAAGCGGCCAAATCGCAGGCCCCCTGAACGTTGTTCTGGCCGCGAAGAGGATTAACACCGGTACCCGGTTTCCCGATATTCCCGGTGAGCATGGCAAGGTTGGCCAGTGACATAACACCATCGGTGCCGTGAACATGTTCGGTGATACCCAAAGTATAAAGAATTGTGGCCGGTTTAACAGTAGCATAAAGCCTGGCGGCTTCTTTTATCAATTCCTTTGGGATACCGGTAATCTGCTCAACCTTATCGAGTGGAAATTCTGTAAGAGATTCTTTAAAGGCGTCGAAATCCCGACACCGTTCCAGTATAAAGGTATCATCCTGAAGATGTTCTTCGAGTATTACACGGGCCATTCCCATAATAAGAGCAACATCCGAACCCGGCCGGAGCCTCAGCCACAGGTGAGCATGTTTGACCAGTGCAATTTCCCGCGGATTAACAACTATTAATTTGGCACCGCGCCGTACTGCCTGTTTTACTTCAAATCCGATGATGGGATGGGCAGCGGTAGTGTTACTGCCGATAGATAAAATGCAGGCAGCGTTACCGATATCCTTAACGTTATTAGTCATTGCGCCGCTGCCGAAGGTTGTGGCCAGACCGGCCACGGTGGGAGCATGTCAAACGCGTGCACAATTATCTACATTGTTCGTCCCCAGAGCGGAACGGGCAAATTTCTGGGTAATATAATTTGCTTCATTCGTCGCCCGGGAAGAAGATACAACCGCCACTTCTTCCGGCTGATAGTTTGAAAATTTAGAGGCGATTAGCCGGATTGCCTCATCCCAGGACGCTTTTTCAAGCTTGCCGTTCTTTTTAATTAAAGGCGTAGTCAAGCGTTCCGGACTATTAACAAACTCAGGAATTCCAAAGCGACCTTTAACGCAGAGCTTGCCCTGGTTAGAAGCCCCTTCGCGGTTGCCTTTTACCGATACTACCTTATTATTACGAACCCCGAGAATCATACTGCAACCGACGCCACAATAAGGGCAGGTTGTCTTAACCTCATGCGTGTAATTATTAACTTCCTTTAACGCCAGTGCCCCGGTGGGACATCTTACCATGCATTCGCCACAGGACTGGCAGATAGAATCGAAAAGAGTTTTATCACCGAAAGTGGCGACTTTAGTATCGTTACCGCGGAAGGCCAGGTCAATCGCACCGACGCAGGTAATTTCATTACAGGTGCGGACACAGCGGGCACATAAAATACATTTATTACGGTCGATATCAAAAAATGGGTTACTGGTATCTATTTCATATTTCCGGGTTGTTTTGGGGAAGCGTAGTTCCTTTATACCCAGGTAATTAGCTACTTTTTGTAACTCACAATTCTGATTCTTGGTGCAGGTGAGGCAATCAGCGGGATGGTCGGCAATGAGTAGTTCTACGGCCATCTTTCTTACGGCGGTAACGGCGGGTGTCTCGGTATGTACCACCATACCTTCGGTAACAGGTGTGGTGCAGGATGTCGGTAAGCCACGCATACCCTCAATTTCAACGACGCAGAGACGGCACGAACCGTAAGGCTCCAGGTCAGGGTCGGCACATAATGTAGGGATGTAGATGCCAGCCGAATTGGCAGCCTCCAAGACAGTCATACCCCGAACCGCTTCAATATGTTTACCGTTTATGGTTAGTTTATATTTTTCCACTTGCTGACTCCCGTTCCCGAATGTTATTCCCGTGGTTCCTTATCGCACCTGAGACAACGTTTTGCTTCTTCCCGAGCTTTGCGTTTTGAGTAGCCGAGTTCAACCGTATCAAAGCCGTCTAGGCGCTTGGAGGGGGCTAATACAGGCATCTTAGGCCGGCTTTTTTCTTCGGCTTCCTCCAGAGGGGGAAGTTCTTTTTCCGGTGGTGCCAGTGTCTCATCGATAATACCTGCACCACCAAGATATTTATCGATAGAGACCGCTGCCTGTCTTCCGGCTGCTATCGCTTCGATTACTGAGGCGGGTCCGGTGACAGCATCACCGCCAGCGAATATACCCGGCTTCCCGGTTGCCAGTGTATCCGGGTGGACACTGATTACATTACCGCGTTCAAGCTCAATACCGAAATCCTCCGGAATTTCCGGCTGCTGACCGACGGCGGCGATAATATTATCAAAATCAATAGTGAAATTACTATTTTCCAACGGCTCAGGCCGCTTACGTCCGCTGGCATCGACCGGTCCAAGTTTCATCAAGGTAATTTCCAATTCAAGATTGTTATCTCTTCCCGTAATCTTTACGGGAGAAACCAGATATTGAATTCTAATCTTTTCTTCAAGAGCCTGCTCAATTTCTTCAGGATTAGCCGGCATTTCTTCTCGGGTGCGGCGATATAATATCGTTACATCTTTAGCACCGAGTCTTAAAGCGGTACGGGCTGAATCGATAGCTGCATTACCTCCACCGATAATAGCAACTTTTTTACCGATTTTTACCGGTCTCCCTTGGCTGACATCCTGCAAGAAAGTAACACAATCGCTAACACCGTCTAAATCTTCTCCCGGAATACCCAGTTTTACTCCCTTATGAGCTCCGCTGGCGATAAAGACCGCATCGAAATTATCTTTAAGTAAGCTCTCAGGATTAGAAATTTCGGAATTAGTTTTAATCACAACACCGATATCCAGGATTTCCCGGATATCATTTTTGAGTATGTTCTTAGGTAATCGATAGTCCGGGATGCCGAATCGCATCATACCGCCGGGTTCCGGCAGGGCTTCAAAAACAGTTACGGAATGTCCGAGCTTAGCCAGATAATAGGCGGCGGTCAATCCGGCAGGACCGGCTCCGATTACAGCAACACTTTTTCCAGTTGGCTTGCTAAGGGAAAGGTTTTGTTTCCACAAACCGTTACCGTTTTCGCTGGCAAAGCGTTTCAGCATTCGAATGGCTATGGCTTCATCAAGCTGGCCACGGCGGCATCTGGACTCACAGGGATGAAAACAGACCATACCGCAAACGCTAGGGAAAGGTATTTTCTCCCGAATAACGGCTAAAGCCTCATCCGGTTTACCGGCTGCGATAAAGCGGACATATCTCGGTACGTCGATGTTAGCCGGACAGGTATGAGAACAGGGAGCACTAACGATACCACGGCAAACTGCCGCTACACAATGGTGTTTCTTAACATGGTCTTCATATTCTTTACGGAAATAACGCAGAGTCGTCAGTACCGGATTGGGAGCCGTCTGCCCCAAGCCGCAGAGCGAACCGGCTTTGACTTGCTGACAGAGGTCATTAAGCAGGTCGATATCTGACATTTGGGCTTTACCGTTACAAATGTTTTCCAGAATAGTCAGCATTTGTTTGGTCCCCAAACGGCACAATACACACTTACCGCAGGACTCTCGTTGAATAAATTCCATAAAAAAGCGAGCGATATCCACCATACAGGTATCTTCATCCATTACAACCATCCCGCCAGAGCCAAGGATAGCACCTGCTTGAGCCAACGATTCATAATCGACGGGGAGATTCAGCATATTGGCCGGCAAGCAACCGCCGGAAGGACCGCCGGTCTGAACGGCTTTAAAACGTTTATTATTAGGGATACCACCGCCAATTTCGAAAATAATATCGTATAGCGATGTGCCCATCGGGACTTCGACCAGACCGCTGTTGGCAATTTTACCAGTCAGGGCAAAGACAGCAGTCCCCTTACTTTTTTCAGTGCCGATACTGGAATACCAGTCGGCACCCTTTTCAATAATTACCGGTACGACACCCAAAGATTTCACATTGTTAATATTGGTAGGTTTACCCCATAAACCGAACTCCGCAGGGAAGGGTGGGCGAGGGTTAGGCATACCTCTTTTGCCTTCAATCGAAGCCATCAAGGCAGTCTCTTCACCGCAAACAAAAGCTCCGGCACCTTCACGCAGTTCGATATTGAAATTAAATCCCGAGTTAAAAATGTTTTCACCCAGAAAATGTTGTTCGACAACTTGTTTTAAAGCGATTCTAACACGCTTAATGGCTAAAGGTTTTTCAGCGCGGCAGTAAATGAAACCCTGAGTGGCACCGACAGCGTAAGCACCGATAGTCATCCCTTCGATGACAGTAAACGGATCCCCTTCCAAAAGGCTACGGTCCATAAAAGCTCCCGGGTCACCTTCATCGGCGTTACAGACCATATATTTCTGGCCAGAGGGAGCATTCCGGCATAACTGCCATTTAGTGGCTGTTGGAAAGCCGGCACCGCCTCGTCCTCTCAAACCGGACTTTTTAATTTCATCGATAACTTGTTGCGGGGTCATTTCGGATAGAACTTTTCTTAGTCCTCGGTAGCCGCCAGCAGCTATGTAATCTTTTATCCGTTCAGGATTTATATGCCCGCAGTTACGGAGAATTATGCGTTGTTGGTTTTTATAAAAGTTTATTTCCTTATAATGAGGTACCGCTTTATTAGTTGTCGGGTCTTTGTAGAACAAGCGTGAAACCGGCTGGTTGTTAATCAAATGGGACTGAATGATATCAGGCACATCATCCACAGTGACGTGAGTATAGAAAATCTCCTCCGGCTCAATTATACAGATGGGTCCCTGTTCACAAAAACCGTGACAACCGGTAAAATCTACCGTAACATTCGGTATGTTCTGCTCGGCGATGGCTTTTTCCATTGCCTGTCTTATTTCGACAGCTTTGCCGGAAACACAGCCGGTGCCATGGCAGAGGAGAACTTTCCGTTGTATACTTATATTACTGTTGGATTCCGTTTCTGTCACTAAAAACCTCCGCAACCTTTTTGGCGGTCATCTTGCCAAGAGTATTTTTTTCGATGGTAATATTCGGTGCTAGAGCACAAGCTCCAATACACGAAACCGTTTCGAGTGTGTATTCGAAATCCTCCGTGGTCTGTCCGGGTTTGATACCTAGCTTTCTTTCGATTTCCCGTAATATTTGAGCCCCACCACGAACGTGACAAGCCGTTCCCCTACAGACTCTGACTATATTTCGTCCCGAGGGAGCTAGTTTAAATAAAGCATAAAAAGTCGCCACTCCAAAAACATTTGCAGCCGGTATATGGAGATATTGAGCAATTTTTTGTATAGCTTCTTCAGGTAGATAACGAAATTTTTCCTGGACTTCCTGCAATAAAGGAATCAAGTCATCCCTTTTCCTTTCGGGGTAATGTAACAGAATTGCATCAAGCTCTTTTAATTCAATTTCATTCATCGGAATTTCCTTCAATCAGGTTATTATTTTAACCTAAAAAACAAAAATAAGACTTTATGAATTAATTTATACTGAAATTTCTTTCGAAGCAAGTTTTTTAAAGATTATACTTTAAATTATTTAAAAAGGCAATATTTTTGTGTCTCACGACTTAACGTTAGTAATTGTCTTGCGGTTTTTTAACCGGTTTTCGATAACGCTTACGATAACCAGCAGCAGTATGCTAACGCCGAGAGCCCCCAGGTCAAGATATTTAACGGTAAAAATTTTACTGATTACGGCGGTGGTGCCACCACCGATAATTGCGGCCAGTGCCGCATTGGGAGTAACTTTCAGTCGTTCTTTATAGAAACCGGCCGCTATGGGCAAGATAACACCGGCGGTATAGACCGTATAAGCGAACATCAGGGTGTTGATGATACCTTTCAGAGCTAAAGCCAGGGCTAATGCCGCCAGACCAAGTATGATAACACCCCAGCGTGACGAACTCAGCAGTCTATTCCGGTTCAAAGACGGTTTGAGCCGGTAAATAATATCCACGTTCGCAATCGTGCTGGCGGAGAGCAAGCAAGTTACGGCGGATGACATTACTGCGGAAAGCAGAGCTGCCAGAACGATGCCGCTAAGCCATGTCGGGAAGACCTCCCCGATTACGGTGGGAAAAGACTGTTCGGGGGAAATCTGTGGGGCCAGTACAGCCGCCCCCATACCAATTAGCACTATCCCGAAAGCGATGGGGATTAAAAGGACTGCGGCCCACAGGGCAGACCGGCGTGCCGTACTGCCGTCTTTAGCACAAAAAAGCCGGGAGAACATGTCCGGCCCAATGGCATAGGTCGAGCCAACCAATAACAGCATCGAGATAAGCTGGATAGTGTTGAATTGGGAGCTTACCGGAAAAGCGAAGCGGTCGGCGGGTAAATTGGTGATAAGAGCTTCAAAACCGCCGATACGGTGGAACAGAAAACCCAACCCGACAAAAATACCGATGAAGATGATAATAATCTGGGCGAAATCGGTGCGGATAACCGAATACTGCCCGCCCAGTACGGTGTAGAGAATAAAGACCGCAGTGCAAATAACCATCCAGAGTGTGGTTGAGCCGATGCCGAGACTGCTCATGATTTGCCCGGTAGCCATAATCTGTCCGGCTACGATACCGACCCAGGCAATTACGATAAGTATAGACGTTGCCAGAGAAACGTTACGGCCGTACATTTTGTCTACCAATTGCGGCAGGGTATAAAGCCCGTATGACCTGACTTTTTTGGCGAAAAGCAGTCCTAAAACAATAAGACCGACAGTGCCGACCAGTATCCACCAGGCACCGGTTAAGCCGCGGGTAAACCCCAGACCGGCCATACCGACAGTAGCCGAAGCCCCTATAATAGTGGCGAGCAGCGAAGTGGTGATTAAAGGGGTCGAACCTTTACGTCCGGCAACAAAGAAATCATCGACTTTGTTGGCGTTGCGCTTGCTCCAGACGCCGATGGTAATCATGCCACACAAATAGACCAGTATGATAATCAGTTCGAGCATTTTTGCGAATCTCCGTTCTTGCTTAAGCTATCCCGGTTTTTGGTAAGCCGGTTATTAACAGCTAATTTAACCCGGCGGGGTCGATGATAAATACATCTCCGTTGATGATGCGGTTAATACTGCCTTTATCAGTCTTGACCAGTAAAAAGCCGTTATCATCGATATCAATTGCCCTGCCTTCGATATTCCGGTTACCGCTCTTGACTCTGACCCGTGCCCCGATAGTGGTATCGTAAACCTGCCAATCTTTCCTGATGGAACCGAACCCGGAGTCTAAGTATTTTTGGTAAATTAGTTCAAATTCATTCAGAAAGGATTGCACTAATCTAACCCGAGAGGTATATTTCCCGCATTCGCCGATGAAAGAGGTGCCGATACCCGCAGTTTGTTCGGCCAATAGGGTCGCCGGAGTATTAACGTTGATACCAACTCCCAAGATAATATAGTTTACTCCGTCAATTTCAGAACTCATTTCCGTCAATATACCGGCTACTTTTTTACGGCCGATGGTGATGTCATTAGGCCATTTAATAGCCGGTTGCAGGGGCAGTATATGTGTTATCGCTCTAGCGAGAGCTAACCCGGCGATGAGCGGGATTTGCATTATCTGAGAGGGGAGTAGCTTCGGCCGTAAAATAAGGGAAAGGTAGATACCGCCTTCAAAGGGGGATACCCATTGGCGGCCCATACGGCCGCGCCCTTTACTTTGCGTTTCGGCAATTACTATGGTACCTTCAGCCGCCCCTTCATGGGCCATCCGGGCGGCAATATCCTGTGTCGAGGAGATTTCACGGTAATACTTAATGTGCTTGCCCATCACAGAAGTCTGCAGCCCCGGGCTAATTTCTTCGGGTAGCAAAAGGCTGGTGTTTTTTATGAATGAGTAGCCCGACCGGGGGGATGATTCGATTTTATAACCTCTACGGCGGAGTTCGTTAATATGTTTCCATACAGCGGTACGGGAGATATTGAGTCTTTTCCCGAGGTTTTCTCCGGAAATATGTTTTTCCTGTTGTAAAATATTCAGGATTAATTCTCTCATACGGAATATTTTAATAATCATCCCGGGTTAATGTCAACCTGGAGAAATATAAAGGTTTACAATAGTTATTCAAGGGATTTGAATGTAAATGGAGCTTGCCCCGACAATAGCTGGCAAAGTATACTTGACTACAGGTTAATACCGTAAGGGGAGAGAAAAAAGTGGCTGAAGTCCATCCGTTTAATGGAATTAGATACAACCAAGCTAAAATAAAAGATGCCGGTGCGGTAATGTGTCCGCCTCATGATATCATTCCGCCGCAGGTGCAGGACGATTTATACAAACGCAGCGAATATAATTTCGTGCGTATCGAGTTCGGACGGGAGTTGCCGCAGGATGTACCGACCGATAACCGCTATACCCGGGCAAAAGCGACGATGGATAAGTGGCTCGCCGAAGGTATCTTAAAGGCAGAGGACAAACCGGCAATTTATCTGCATGAATACACTTTTTCCTGGCTGGGCAAAACCTATAAAAGAAGGGGTATTATTGCCAGGGTCAGGCTTGAAGAATGGTCGAAGCGGATTATTTTTCCGCACGAAGGGACCTTATCGCGTTCAAAAAACGACCGGCTGAATATTTTATGGTCGTGCCAGGCGAATACCAGTCCGGTGCTGGCAATGTACCAGGATTCGGCTAAAAAAGTGTCTGCCCTATTAGAGAACGAAGCGAAAAAGAAACCGGCGATTAAGACCGGAATGCAGGACGGGGAGAGCCATGTTATCTGGGTCATCGATGAGCCGGCGGTAACTCAACAAATCTGTGCCGTATTAGCTCCGCAACCGCTCTATATAGCGGACGGGCATCACCGTTACGAGAGTGCTTTGATGTATAAACACGAGCGGGATAACTATGCTTCACCGACCGGTGAAGAGAGCTATAACTTCATCATGATGACACTGGTGGAGTTCAACGAACCCGGTTTGTTGATTCTACCCCCGCACCGGCTGGTACGCGGCGTGAAGAAACCGGCATTGAGCGGACTGAAAGAAGGTTTAAAAACCTTTTTCGAAATAGAGGAAATTCCCATCAAGTCGCCGGACTTATGGCCACGGGTGGATAGGATACTCATGGGCAGCCTGATAGACGTACGGCTCGGGCTTTTCGGTATCGATATGGAGAAACTATATCTATTACGGCTGAAGACCACCGTCGATATAAATGAATTGATACCGGCCTTCCACACTGACATTTATAAAAAATTGGACGTTTGTATGGTGGACCACATCATTCTGGAGAAGCTGATTGGAACGGCGATAGAGGGCGAACAGGCCGCTATACTGGATTATAAATATGATAAACAAACCTCGATAAATTGTGTGCTGGACGGGGAATACCAGCTGGCCATACTGCTGAATCCCGTTAAAGCGGAGACCATTAAAGCGATTGCCGATGCCGGCGACCGTATGCCGCGCAAGTCAACGTATTTTTACCCGAAGGAGCCAGCAGGCTTGGTTTTTAATAAGATGGATTAGATAAAATACGAAATCCGGAACACAAATATCAGCATTCGGAACAAACTCTAATATCCAAATTACGTACTACTAATTTTCCCGTTCGTACATTCCGGTGAAAGCCGAGATTCGGGCATTGTTCATTTCTCATGCGGGTTTATTATTAAGTCATTGATGATTGTAAAAGTTCGGGATGGTGTTTACAATAGGGATATATGAAAACACCCGGAAAAATAAAGAAACCCGGTGCGGTTAAGAATGATTTCGGAACGTTATCGCATGACTTGAGCGAACGTGTGAAAGAGCTCAACTGCCTTTACGGCATATCCCGTCTTTTTGAAAATGGGGATCGAACGCTGGGTGATGCAATGCAATCGGTAGTTGATTTAATTCCGCCGGCCTGGCAATACCCGGAAGACACCTGTGCCAGGATTAAGCTTAAAAAATCCGAGTTTAAGACGGCTAATTTCAAGGAGACCCGGTGGAAACAGAGCCATGATATTCTGGTTAACGGCGAGCGGTTCGGTACCCTTGAGGTATATTACCTGGTTGCGAAGCCGGCTAGTGACGAAGGTCCCTTTCTCGAAGAAGAACGCAATCTGTTAAGAATAATTGCTGCAAGACTGGGCATGATTATCGAGAGGGAAAATGCCAAGTCAAATATGGAGTTGATGTATGTCCGGGAGCGCGAACTAAGAAAAAAGCTCCAGTCTGAGATAAAGATGAGGGCTGACCTTACCCGCAAACTGATTCACGAACTGAAGACCCCGCTAACCGCCTTAATTGCGACCAGCCAGTTACTGAGTGATGAAACACGGGACGAAAAAACCGGTCGCCTGGCCAAACATATTTTTAATGGTGCTAATAATATGAACCGGCGTATCGAAGAGTTGCATGACGTAACCCGGGGTGAAATGGGACAACTCAAGCTAACCTTAAAGAGATTTAATATCGAGAAACTATTGAATTCTATTTTGGAAGAAACCCGTCCTCTGGCTGAACAGTTCGAGATGAAAATAGACCTGGAAATCATAAGGCCCCTCCTGGAGATGACTGCCGACCCCGACCGTGTCCGCCAGATAATAATGAATCTGGTTAATAACGCAATAAAATATGCCCGGGAAGGTAAGAAGATTACCATTAAAGCCAGAGAAAAAGCGGGTGAGATTATTATCGAAGTAAGGGATTATGGCCCGGGTATTCCCCAGGAAAGGACAGGAACACTCTTCGAACCCGGCTATCAGGTAGCCTATCAAGAGGCGAGTACCGGAGGTCTGGGTATCGGTTTATCATTGTGCAAGGTGCTGGTAGAGTTACACGGCGGTAAAATCTGGGCCAGGAGTACTCCGGGTAAAGGCTCAGGTTTCGTTTTTAGTATACCCCTCCTAAAACCAGCGAGAAATCAAGAATAAGCTGAGAACAAATTATGAAAGTAGTCGTTATTGAGGACGAAAAGGCAATTATCGATGCGGTGAATCTGGCCTTTGAATTCCGCTGGCCGGGTGTTAAACTTGCGGCGGCAATGACCGGGAAAGACGGCATCGGGGCAGTTAAAAAAGAATCACCGGATGTGGTTATACTGGATATCAATCTGCCGGACCTGAGCGGCTTCGATGTGTTAAAAGAAATCAGGACATTTTCTTCAGTGCCGGTGATTATTTTGACGGTTCGTTCCGATGATGCTGATATGCTGCGTGGTCTGGAGGGTGGGGCCGACGATTATATCATCAAGCCGTTCAACTATTTGACCCTATTAGCAAGAGTGAAAACAGTACTCAGACGTACGGAGAAAACCAGTTTGAAAAACGGTCAAAGTATATCCGTTGGTTCCCGACTCAAAATCGATATTATGGACCAGAAGGTCAGACTGGACGATAAACCGGTCAAGCTTACGCCGGTAGAATACCGGCTACTGGTTCTGCTGGTAAAAAACAAAGATAAAGTAGTTGGATACCGGCAGATTATGGAAGAAATCTGGGAAAAAGACGAATGCCGCGATACAGAGAACGTCCGTATTTATATTCGCAGGCTCCGTAAAAAACTGCAAGATACTCCCCCAAATTTGATACTGAATAAACATGGTTCCGGTTATATGCTTAAAAGTTAAATAATCTTTAAGCTATCAGTATTCAACTATCGATGTAATTTTTCTAATTGTCCCAACTATTGCCGCTATTTTGCCGCATTAATGCCGGTGAATATCATATTATTACGCATCAAATGTTAATAAAATGTTATTATATAACATATTGACAACAATTAAAGAGTCGTGTATATTAAATACATCGGCAAGCTTTTGCCGCTATTGAAAAGCGATGAGTTTCGAATCACAGCAAGACGTAGAACGGAAAATTCTGACCATTCTGAAGGTGCTTAGTAGTACCCAGGGACCGGCCGGGTCTCGTTTAATTGCCAAGAAATTAGCCGGTCATGGGGTTGGTCTTAGCGAAAGAGCCGTCAGGTATCACCTTAAATTAACCGACGAACGCGGTCTGACACAACTGGTAAGAGACCGTGACGGCCGGATCATTACCGATAAAGGTATAAGGGAAATCGAAGCCGCAATGGTTAATGATAAAGTCGGCTTCGTTATCTCGCGTATTGAGTTATTGGCTTACCGTACCAGTTTCGATTATGAAAATCCCGGCGGAGTATTGCCTGTAAACGTTTCCCTCTTCCCAGAGGCGAAATTTAATAAAGCCTTAAAGGCAATGGAACCTGCCTTCGAACAAGGTTTGTGTGTCAGCCGTCTGGTAGCAGTGGTGAGGGGCGGCCATCATTTAGGAGAAATTATCATACCGAAAGGCCGGATCGGTTTGGCCACGGTCTGCAGTATCCTAGTAAACGGCGTCCTGTTAAAGGCCGGAATACCGATGGATTCGAAGTTCGGTGGCATATTACAGATCCGTGACAATAAACCGGTAAGGTTTACGGATCTAATTCATTATAACGGCACTTCACTCGACCCCTCGGAAATTTTCATCAAAGCTAAAATGACGAATGTCAGCGATGTTACCAAGTCGGGAGGTGGGGCTATTCTGGCAAATTTCCGGGAAATACCGTCGATTTGCTGCTCTACCGCCGATTCCGTTATCAAAGGTTTGCGTAAAATCGGTTTTAACGGTGTTTTAACGATGGGCGAGACCAGTGCCAAAGTATGTGAAACAAATGTCGAACTCAATAAACTCGGCGTCATTCTCACCGGAGGTTTAAATCCGGTTGCCGCTGCGGCAGAAGCCGGCATAGAATCCGATAACCATAGCATGAGTACTACTCTGGAATTCGGAGAACTTACGGATTACCGCAATTATTTATCTTAAGCCCGAGCGAATATTATTCGATATATTCAAAAAGAAGAGAGAAGGAGAGACCCAATGGTACAGACAATCCGGCGTAATGCCAAAGCCACTAACAATTATAATCCGTTTGAAACAGTGAAAAAGCAGATAGATAATTGTGCGGAAATCCTCAAGCTTGACCCGCAAATAACTGCCGTATTGAAAAGCCCGCAACGTGAGCTGCACATGTCATTGCCTATACATATGGACGACGGCTCGGTAAAGGTCTTTCAGGGCTTCCGCGTCCAGTATAATGATGCCCGTGGGGCTACCAAAGGCGGTATCCGTTTCCATCCCGAAGAGACGATAGATACAGTCCGGGCGCTGGCTGCCTGGATGACATGGAAATGTTCGTTATTAGATTTACCGCTGGGTGGCGGTAAAGGCGGCATCATCTGTAACCCTAAAGAGCTATCGCAGGGAGAACTGGAACGGCTCAGCCGTGCTTATATCAGAAGTGTTTATCCGTTTATCGGTCCGGAAAAAGATGTTCCCGCACCGGATGTTTATACAACACCCCAGATCATGGCCTGGATGGCAGATGAATATTCGGTCATCGCCGGCAAACCGCAATTCGGAGTAATTACCGGCAAACCCTTATGCATCGGCGGCTCGCCCGGTCGAGGTGACGCTACTGCCCGCGGCGGTATGTTCACTATCCGTGAAGCGGCTAATGCATTGGGTATTAATCTGGCAAATGCCACTGTAGCCATTCAGGGCTATGGTAACGCCGGATATTATGCGGCTCGACTCGTAAAAGAAATGTTCGGCTGCAAAGTAGTGGCTACCTGCGACAGCAAAGGCGGGGTATACAATAAAAACGGTATCGACCCTAAGAAGGCTCTCGACTGTAAGGCAGAAACCGGCTCGGTATGTAACCTCGATAATGTTGAACTCATTTCTAACGGGGAAATATTATCACTCGATGTAGATATACTGATTCCCGCTGCAATGGAAAATGCCATTACGGAAAAGAATGCCCCTAGCGTTAAAGCTAAAATCGTAGCCGAACTGGCAAACGGCCCGACAACTCTGGAAGCCGATGATATTCTATTTGATAACGGCGTTCATATTATTCCCGATTTCCTGTGCAATGCCGGCGGCGTCACGGTTTCTTACTTTGAGATGGTACAGAATTCCTATATGTACTACTGGGACGAGGCGGAAGTTTATGAGAAGCTGGATAAGCGGATTAGTGAAGCCTACCGGGCCGTTTTGGCTACCAGCCGGAAATATAACATTAATATGCGTCTGGCAGCTTATATACTGGCAATTACCCGCGTCGTTGAAGCGATGAAAGCCCGTGGGTGGGTGTAGTAGATAAATAGATTTTAGAGAAACCTTATGGGAGGTAGGAAAAATGTTAAATTGCCCGATGAAAGATAAGAACTATCTTGGTAATTGCGAATACTGTAGCGAGCGGGCGGATTGCATGATGCGGGAGATTATGCAAAGGCTGAAGACTCTGGAAGCCACTGTGGCCAACAAGAAATAAACCGGCTTGCTTTTCCGTTTTAAAAATTTATTACAGGCTGAATATCCGCTTACCGGGCAAAGTATTTAGAGTAAGCAGGATGAAGAGAAGCATATAGAAAAAAGGGGGGTTGATGAACTGCACCCCTAAAGTTGGACAGTATGATATACTGAAAAAACTTTGGGGGTGTATTTTTTTATGCCGAAAGGGAAATCATTTT
>JAFGLR010000149.1 GCA_016927955.1 Dehalococcoidales bacterium | reverse complement strand
TTATCCCGCCGGGATGTACCGCGTCGGGCCGCTGGGACGCTTGAACGCCGCCGACGGCTGCAGCACCCCTCTGGCCGATAAGGAATTTAATGAATTTCATAAGATGGGTAAAAATGGGGTTGTCACCGGCTCCCTTTTCTTCCATCTGGCGCGTATGATTGAAATGCTGAATGCGGCGGAAGGCATCAAAAAGCTGGTCGAGAACGACCTCATCAGCGGCTGTGACATCTGGGTAAATGCCGGTATCGCTAGCGAAGAGGGCATCGGCGTCATTGAGGCCCCGCGCGGCACGCTTATCCATCATTATCACGTCGATAAGTCGGGAGCTATCCGCAAGGTCAATCTTATCGTGTCCACCGGACACAATAACCTGGCGATGAACCGTACTGTTTTCGATATCGCCCGGGAGTATATCAAAGACGGTCATGTCTCGGAAGGTATTCTCAACCGTATCGAGGTGGGCATACGCTGCTACGACCCCTGTTTTTCCTGCTCCACTCATGCCCTCGGTCATATGCCATTGGAAATGACCGTTTATGAAGCGGATGGTAGAGTCCGCCGAATTTTGCGACGATAGATACATAAAAAGTCGAGCTTTGGAGCTAATCAATAAAAGAAACACTACTATTTGCCTAGGAAAAAATGACGGTATCCCCTTTTTCCCAAAGATGGGTTGCTCTTCTGAAAACGTTACCATTGTGCTGTAGGAATATCCTCCGGATAACATGACAAATAGGTAAATTTGATAAGGATATAAGCTAACTACGCCATATGCGTCAATAAGAATAATAGCCGGAAAAAACTCTACAGAGCAGAAATAACTGGCTGAAAGTGTTAAAGCGGCTATTGTTGAAGGCCTTACCGGAAAAGTAGCAGATATATTTCTAGAAATGGTGGAATGTGATATTGAAGGAATTGCTTTTGGAAATTACTCCAGAGGAGGAAGACTGAATGCTGTCAAACCGCCTCCGGTATATATTATCGTATATATTTTAAAATCCAGGACTTTTGAGCAAAAGAAAAGAATAGTAAAACTGGTAACAACTGCGGCAGCTAAGATTCTTAACGTGCCAGATGACTCTGATAGTATAAAAGTAGAAATAACTGAATCACCAATAAATATAGCTCACGGTGGAAAAACCACTTTTAATGACCCACCTTCGTTTATTCTACCTAACTTAAAACGCCGACCATTAGGTCAAGGGATGAGGTTCTCCCCGCATCTTCCCTAAGACTTCCTTAAGATGCAGGGCAACGAAGTTAAGGTGGTTAAAACCCCGACCGTAAGGTCGTGGGAAGTTTATCGAGTTAAACAGATTCCGCAAATACCCACGTAAGTGCAGACGTGAGTCTATGAGTACCGATATGGATAAAAGGTACCGAAAGTAGAATATTTTTTTTCCCAGAGTTCTTATTTACCCCCTTAGCACAGAGGGGGTAGGAGTAGGTGGTGGGCTCCTACCCCCTCGGGTTTTAAACAACTAATGTCATCCTAATATTTTTACCATTAGGCCAAAATTTACATAACTCTCGAGCCAGTTTCCGATCAGCCGCTGTGCAGAGAGAGACGGACCCTCCCCCGTCTCCACCTTAAATATGAATAATAAATTGTTACGAAACCACACTAAAGTATAAATTAAGAGTTCTGTATACCTTACAAAATCGCCAATTAAATTTCAAATTTATATTTACATGATATATTGACAAATTTGTATGTTTTAGTTGATAATACTCCAGAAAAAATAAATAAAAAGGGAGGTTTGGCTCCCTACCAAAATTTAGTTTTCTGCTACTTTTCGAGTGGGCTTTTCCCAAGCAAGACGTCACGGGTTCGAATCCCGCCACCCGCTCCAAATGCCACTTTTAGCCTCAAAATGGCTCGCCCCGTCCCCGATTTCCGGAGCAAAAACGGCGAATATCGTCAAAATGAGTGCTTGCTTCGGCCAAAAAGGAGGACGGCGTGATAACCATATTGTCTCCCCGGTTGCCATATTATGTCAACCATACGGGTAGCCCGACCGATCTAAATATATTGGCCGAAGGCTACCGCCTCTGCGCCCGCACCGAGGGCAAGAGCCCCAATACCATTACCCTGAACGCTACCGCACTGAAAATATTCGAGGACTTTCTCGAGACGCACGGCTACCCTACCGACGTGAACGGCATCGATGTCCCGCAGATCCGGCATTTCATCGCCTACCTGCAAGAGCAAAAAGCCTGGCGGAAGCACCCCACGATTAAACCACGCTCCCACGGTTTGGCCGGCCATAGCATCGACGCTTACCTGAGGGCAATCCGGGCTTTCTGGACCTGGCTCGTTAGCGAGGAGATCACTACTGCCAATCCATTCACCCGGGTCAAATTTCCCCGGCCGCCAAAGAAGGTTGTACCCACCTTCACCGAAGACCAGTTACGATCGCTGCTCGCCGTATTAGATCCGGCCACGGGATTAGGAGTGCGAGACCGGGCGATGCTGCTCCTCTTCCTGGACACCGGACTACGGGTTTCCGAACTGGTTAATGCCGACCTGGTTGCGGTCGACCTGACCGCGGGAACTCTGAAGGTCTGCGGCAAGGGATCCCGAGAGAGGGTGGTACCATTGGGCGTCAAAGTACAGCGGGCCCTGTGGAAATACATCCACCAGTGCCGCCCTGAGCCAACCCCGGATAACAACAAACTGTTTC
This sequence comes from Dehalococcoidales bacterium, assembly GCA_016927955.1. Classification (GTDB taxonomy): domain Bacteria; phylum Chloroflexota; class Dehalococcoidia; order Dehalococcoidales; family JAFGLR01; genus JAFGLR01. The sequence goes on along the minus strand of JAFGLR010000149.1, from coordinate 7,566 downwards.
TTAACCGGAACGGTTGGCCTATCAGCCCCTCATATGTCCAAAAGCGGCTGAAAAGGTATGCCCGGAAAACCGATATCCGGGGGGTACGCGTCTCACCGCATACTTTTAGACATACTTTTGCACTTAGCTACCTGAGAAACGGCGGCGACGTTTTCTCGCTGCAGCGTATTTTGGGGCATTCCAGCCTGGATGTGGTGCGGATCTATGTTAACCTGGCACAGTCCGACGTTAGAGAAGCCCACCGCCGCTGTTCACCGGCAGACCACATGTGCCTCACCCCAAAAGACAGGGCTCTTTAAAGCTGATTGTTCCGGCATGGGCTATTGCGTTCTTGACCGCTACTGTTACAATATAATGTAGGGAATACTTATCTAAGGAGACAACGGTGCCCAGTAGAAAAGACGGACCCCGTCGGACTAGCCGGGCTCAAACGGCGCCGGAGGGTAAAAACGATGCAACAAAGGAACAACCGAACGGTGAAGTAGATGACTTCGCTCTGGTCAGCCACGAAGAGTGTATCTACCGGGCGGCCGTAATATTCCTGGAAATAGCGGTAAACTCCCCGCGCGATCTAACGGCGACGCTTTTTCAGGATATCAAATTAACCGCACGCCAAAAAAGCTACCTGAAATCGCTGGTACGGTTGGCGCTGCAGGAAGCACCGGTACTGTCCCGCTTAGCGAAGGCAGCCCTCACGGTAGCCCGTAAGCTCGAAAAGGAACACCTGTACCGGGTCGCGTGTGTCTCACGCACACTCACCCGTGAGGATTTGGCTCAGGCGACACTCTGCTACCCGGTGACCCGCTGGAACATAGAGAAGTACCTGTGGCGGTTGGAATACCACCTTGGTGTTAATGCCATCGGTGAACTGGGCGATGTCATCGCCCGTCTCCCTCAGGAACACCAGTGGCTCCGGCAAGCGATTGCACGAACCGTGATTCCCGCGCTTTTATTGTGCAGCTATGACCGGAATGATGCCAAGGAATTGGCCTTAAGTAAACTGCTCGGCCAGGTGCTACCCGTCTCAGAGGCCGAGCGGAGAAAGTTAGTCCAGCAATATGAACGGCGGCGGATAAGCTTGTCAGGAGCCCTGGCGGAAGTGCATTTTGGTCGGTACGGGCAATTTTACGGATTGCCACGTGTCCGGGTAGGCGAAATAGCCGAAGAATTGGAGAAAGCCGGCCAAGAAGGTTTGCTGAACGAGGTCGACTTATACGCCGAACAACTTAAAGATAATCCGCTATATCAAATCGAACTTGTGGCAGACCCCTATTTTATTAAAGATTTGGCGGAAAAGTGCCGGATGGTTTTAGAGAGAAGGCCTTATTTTGATGTTAAACCCCGGCAGACGGTGTTAGAGAACATTGGTTTTGATCCTTACGTGGCTTTAATTGCCGATATTATTGATGAAGCCAAAAAGAGCAAAACCACCATCAAAGAAATAGCCGGACGGGAAGGGATACCGGTCAAGAATATTTATAATTTCCAGCGGCGTCGCAAATATCGGCGTGAAAAAGAAGAATAGTTTTTCGCTAAAAATAAATAGGGGTTTGGTATAATCAAGATAGATAAATAAAAAGAATACAGAAATAAATAGTAATGCCCATCGGGAAAATCCGGTGGGCATTACTATTTATGGGACATGTAGCGGGGGCATTTATATGAGTACGATTACATTGTCAAAGACAGAAACCTCCCGAAAACTGGATAAACTTTTAGAAGGGTATCAGTTTTGTGCCCGGTCAGAAGGAAAAAGCGAAAATACTATCACCCTGACAACGATTGCCGTAAATCAACTGATAGATTATTTAGCTGCCGAGAAATTGTCCACCGATGTGGCTGACATCGATGCACTGGTGATGCGCAAATTTATCACTCACCTCCAGCAGCGCCGGGTTTTTTACCATCATCCCTTTGCCGGGAAGCAGAACCAGTGTTTAACAAAAGGGGCAGTCAACGATTACATGCGCTCCCTTAGTGCTTTCTGGGCATGGCTTTTCCGGGAAGAAATCATTGATATCAACGTCTTTACTAAGGTGAAAATACCTAAAGCCCCACACAGGATTATCGTGCCGTATTTCACCGAGCAAATCGACGCTTTGTTAGCGGTGGTTGACGGCCGGACATCGGTGGGTTGCAGGGACCTGGCGATAGTACTTTTACTCCTGGATGACGGCCCACGGGCGAGCGAACTCTGCCAATTCGAATTGGAGAACCTGGATCTTAACCAGCGGTTGCTCAAAGCGAAAGGTAAAGGTGACAAGGAACGCATACTACCTCTAGGTACTAAGACACAGAGAGCGATTTGGAAATATATCGAGCACAGCCGGCCGGAACCAGCCAATCCCCGGGCTAATTATCTATTCCTGACCAGGGACGGCCAGCAGTTAACCCGCCGGCATATTGGGACGATACTCAAACGGTACGGTGAAAAAGTGGGGGTGAAATATTCACCCCACCGGTTTCGCCATACCTTTGCCATTAATTTTTTAAGAAATGGAGGTGATGTATTTTCTTTGCAGCGGATTTTGGGCCATACGACTTTAGATACGGTGCGTATTTATGTCAACCTGGCTAATATCGATATCCAGGATGCCCACCGCCGCTGTTCACCGGTGGACAACCTTTCATTTAAATCTTTCCGGAATAAACCGGCTGCCAAAAATAAAAAAAACACCATAGTGTTAATAAGCAAAATTAATTAGGAGGATAAATGAATGGACAAAATAGACGCTGTCGCAGTGTACGCGGTAGATGTGAGCGACCAGAAATTTAAAGAGTTCCATAGTTGGGTGGTTGCCCAAGGGTTTACGAATATTATCGAATATCGGGATACTACCACGGTTCGAGGCCGTTCTGGTGATAAGAAATTAGGACAAATGATGCAAGATGTGAAGGAGGATAAGATTTGTGCAGTTTTCATTCCATCATTATTGGATGCAGGCTTGATTGGCGTGAATCCAATGAACCTCTTATTAACAATTGTATATTTAAATAGTTACGGAGCTCGGTTAATTAGCCGGGATGAACCACGGACAGATATGTCAACCCTAGATCTTATATTCGTATATCTAGCTTACTGTGAGCATCAGGAAAGCGAGTTGGATGTGGCAAAAGGTACAATGTTTAGAAGAACTCGAAAAAAATAGAAACAGGCCGAAAAGAAAATGGCTGTTCAGCAGCACAAAATTTCACTGATGGATAAACTTTATGGTAAAGCGAAAAGGGATGATTGATACATTATTAGTCTAGACATAGTGATGGAATAGTTAGAAGTTCGCTTCTACTTCCTTTGGTCCAGAAACCCGGTCGGCCGAGAGCGATTCCGGGAGACCTTGAACCCATAGTGCGTGAGTTATACCGGCTGGGCTACGGCTACCGGGCTATCGCCAGAATCTTACGAAACGAATACCACATCGACCCGAATTTCAGTACCGTGAAACGAACCTTGAAACGCCTTAAAATCTTGCCTCGCCATGACTCCCCATCTAAATCATCATTCGAGTGATCAAGTTAATTCCCAATAATAACATTACAGGAGGAAATATTTATGAAGTTTTCAAAATTATTCCGCGGTAAAAAGCATCGGAAATACTCTATAAAGCGTGATCTCGAAGGGAAATCTTTACGAGCCAGGTGTTTTGCACGTTTTGAACAGGGGCAGCGGCCGGTCGATGTAGCTGAAGAACTAAAGATGCCGATGTCTACTGCCTGCCGCTATTTCCGCGACTGGCAGCGAATCGGCCCGAATTTCGAACGGCGATATGCCTATGTGAAAAGTCTCTTTAATAAAAAGGCACCGGATCGAGATAGTAACATAGAATTATTCGCTAAGGTATGCCAGATATCGAAAGAGCAATTCGAAACCATTCTCTCCCAACCCCATGGTTTACAGCGGTTGATGACCGGTAAATACTATTTCCCGGGTCATGCGGATGTTGATCATAATAAAGCGATTGCATTTAAGCTGGCGTTGTTAATTACAGACCATCTGATTAAGGATGGGGGTAAATTCGAAGACATTTACTTGGCACTTAAACGCTATATGCAAGAATACCGGATAAACCGTGAGGAAGAGGATGCCGACACAGCCGAGGACAATAAAGTTATGGCGTTTTTCCACAAAGTCCTCGAGATAGAAATGGAAAACGAGCGGAGAGGACGGATCAAACCAGATACCCTTTCGGCAGAAGAGCGTGACGCCGCGATTAAAATAGGTATAGCATTACAAATGAAGAAAACTCAAACTAAGTATTGGATTAGTATAGGAATATTACAAGCTGCAGGATTAACCGAGGCACAAGCCCGAGAGAAAATCTACCAGGACATACTTAATAGCGGTAACTTAGAGATGGCAAGGATGATACGCGAATTTCAGGATAAATTTCACCCCCTGAAAACCGATAGCCCCCAGTCTCAAATTTAACTCCTACCGAATTCGTAAGGAAATTCCCAATAAATACTTACCCCGTAGTGAAGTTAAGCACCGGCTACTTATTAAAATGGCTCCATAACTGCCTCTTTATTACCCCCTAAGAATTGTTAACGTAACTATTAAACGGGTTTTCATCGTACAATAAGAGTGATCAAGTGCCATTTTCACGGCTAGAATATCCTACTATATCCACCGGCAAAGAAGGATTTTTCTTACAGGCTCGATTGGTGCTCTTCAAATCAATCCTATTTTCACTTATTGAGCCATTTAATCGTTCGTTTGTGCCAATAAAATATTATTAGATGCACCTTATTCGGTAACACTATAACAGTAAAGGGCATGGTAACCGACTTATCTTATTAATAGAAAGTAACCCTACCGGAAAACTAAAAAGTAAATGGTATTATTAATTTCTCTTTGGTATGCGTTCGTCACTTAAAACGCAGCATTTGTATGGTTAAGTATTATACGAAAAGATGAAAAGTGTAAGCCTTATTACCCTGTGGGTGGATTGTTTAAGAAGTTAATCTTAACCATGGCTTCTTAGTATCGCCCTCGCAGCCACAATGCCGGAAGCAGAAGCTTGAATTAAGCCACGGCTAACACCGGCACCATCACCGATTGCAAATAGGTTGCGTATTTCAGTTTCCAAGCGATTATTAAGTTGTAGTCGCGATGAATAAAATTTAACCTCAACACCATAAAGTAAAGAATGACGCGACGCCACTCCCGGTACCAGTTTGTCCATCGTCTGTATCATGTCGATAATGCCGGTAAGATGACGATAAGGTAATACGAAGCTGAGGTCGCCGGGGATAGCACTTTTCAGCGTCGGCTGGAGCATACCCCTCGCAATGCTGTGGGGTGTAGACCGTCGGCCTTCTATCAAGTCTCCCCACCGCTGCACTAATATCCCGCCACTGAGAATATTAGCCAGCCGAGCGATATATTTGCCATATGCAATTGGTTCGTGGAACGGTTTAGTAAAGCTGGTGCTTACTAACAGGGCGAAGTTAGTATAACCAGTATGTTTTTCAGCATAGCTATGTCCGTTAACGCTTACAACCGGTTCAGCACCTCCGGTCGACTCCATAATCACCTCGCCGCCCGGGCACATGCAGAATGTGCGAATACGATCATTGAAGTTGCGTGATAAATACTCTAATTTGACTTCATAGAGAACGTTTGTTATCGATTCCAATACGGCTGAGGGTACTTCCACTCTAATACCAACATCGACCGGGTTATTGTGCATTGTGAGGTTTAACCGTTTCGCCTGGTTAGACAACCATTCGGACCCTTCGCGGCCTGGTGCTAGGACGAGATATTGGCATTCGTAATAGTCACCATCCTCAGTTTCAATGCCACTGACTTTACCTTCGTTGACCATGACTTTAGCGGCAGCAGTTTTTAGTTTAATGTTAATGCGTGATTTAAGGTGGTCCCGCATTGTTTTGAGAACGGATTGGCATCGTTCCGTTCCCAAGTGACGTATTGGTACCGGAATAAGCCGGAGCTCTACAAGAGACGATCGCCGTTCCAATTCTTCGACTTCTTCACCCACACCATACAGTTTGTTACTTGCCCCGAATTTGAGATAAATGTTATCGACGTACTTAATCAGGCTTTTCGTTTCGGCGTTGCCGAGATAATCCGGTAGCCAGCCACCTACTTCACCGGATAACGTCAACTTTCCATCACTGAAAGCCCCGGCACCACCCAGACCACAAACCATATTACAGACCAAGCAGGACTTACAGGCACCACCGTTATCACGTATCGGGCATTTCCGCCTGTCAATATCCTTCCCCTTTTCGATAAGCATGATGCTCATGTTCGTTTGTTCTACCAATTCAAGAGCGGTGAAGATGCCCGCTGGGCCACCTCCGATTATCACAACGTCATATTTTTTAGTCATATCAAAATAAACCTCAGTATAATGTGGAACATTATGATTACCAGCCAATACAGACTATAGCGGACGACAAAATTTGTCAAGAAAGCCAGGCGTTGGCGATCACACCGCTCCCATTTTCCTGGTAACGGTGGGAGACCCCGCACGCTTTCGAAGCCAATCTTCTTTCGCCAACTACTGTGGGATTGTGCCGGGAGCAAATCAATCATCTGACATGGAAGCTAAGGGCTTAAGAATAACCAAAGCCGGTCCCGCCATTATGAGGTGGGCTCTTTTCCAGGCGGGTGCGATAGGTCGCGCTCCTGATCCCCAGTTCGCCTGTGTCTATTATCGAGAGATGGTACACAACGGTAAAAACCACATGCAAACCATGGGTGCCGTCATGAGCCACCTGTCGGCTAGGATATTAGCAGTGCTTCTAGAAGATAAACCGTATAAACTGCGAGATATAGATGGGTGGCAGATCCGTCAGCCACGAAGAAGCCCGAAAAATAATCTTGTCGAAGTATCAGGTACCTGAAGAAATACGCCAGGAGAGGCGCCGCTGCAAGAGTCCGGGGAATCCTAAATCACAAAGGAAACGGAGGGAGATGTTAGTACCCAGGGTACACGAGGCAGCTTCCGCTCCTCAACCTGTGGTCACTTAAGCATCTCCCAGAAACCAGTTTACCCGAGAGCTTTGGAGGCGTCAATAGGGTCACTTGACTCATTAGGATAGCATGTTTATCACTATCCCATGGGGCTTGGCTAAAGAAATTAAATGGCTCCCAACAAATGCTTGTTAAGAGCTAACACTCCCTTACAGAAATATGTCGGTCCAGCCTCTTTCTTTTACCAGTGTTAGGTGAACTGATATAATCTAATCGAAATGGTGAAGGAAACAAACGATAGATTGTCAAAAAGAAAGAGCGTTTTGATAGTACATCCTTACGCTCTTATTCGCGAAGGACTGTACCATACAATCCGCGAAGCCGGATTGCTGATTTGCCACCAAGTCGGCGATATTGATGCTTTATTAAAGGTCCTAGAGTATAATTGCCACTAAATATTTATCATTCAGGAGCTAATTATGTCAGCGGGGAAAATTCCAGAGCGTATCGGCCGCCTAAATGAGCTGGCCGGTAATTTGTGGTGGAGCTGGCATCCGGAGGGGCGTGCCCTGTTCAGAATGCTGGACTACCCCTCATGGAGACTAGACGGACACAATCCGGTACTA
>JAFGLR010000148.1 GCA_016927955.1 Dehalococcoidales bacterium | reverse complement strand
CGGGTGGCGGTGATGTACCTGGGGCGGGTGGTGGAGATAACCGGGTCTTATGAGCTTTACCGGAATCCGTTACATCCCTATACGAAGGCCTTGCTGTCGGCGGTACCTATAGCCGACCCGATAGCGGATAAAGAAAGGGAACGGATAATACTTAAGGGTGAAGTCCCGAGTCCGTTGCATCCGCCAGCGGGATGTCATTTTCATCCGCGGTGTGCGATAGCGGGGCCGGAATGTGCGGAGTCCGTACCACCGTTGCGGGAAGTCGGTAAAGACCACCAGGTGGCGTGCTTTAAAGTCTAGAACTGATTACTACCTCCATTATATAGAGAGGGTAGGATTATGTGGTGGCTCCTACCTTCTTCGAGTTTTCCAGCACATTAAAATTTCCCAGCCACGGTTCGATATATCATGTTTCAGGTAGAGATTGACCCTCCCCCGTATCCAGGATATTTAAAAAGACCTCGGTTACTAACAGCCGAGGTCTTTTCTATATTTATTTGGATTTCATAAAGTCTGTTTGGTGGCCAATAAATTTAAGCTCAAAAAAAAGTCTTTTTAGAAAGCTCCGTCGTTGGTTTAAAAAAGCCTCGAGATAATACAGTTTTACCTATTACCTTTGTGGGAAAGATAAATTCTGTTCGAGCTCGGTTTTAGTAATAATGACTAGTACGGTTTTTAGGTAAGGGTCATACTTCTTAATAAGAGTGAATTGGATCATTAATTTGGTGTACTTCACCAGTTTCTTTATGAAATAATATCTAATATCTTATAGGGATGGTGTTGCTATTTCTCCTATCCATATTTTCGGAAACTACATCAGTACCCTATTAGTCTATATCAAAAGTCCATTTACAAATTACTTATTTTAAACTACTATTTCATAAATCTTATAAGATTATAAACATCATTGGATACGAGAATATGATCGAACATCTTAATGTGAAAGAAGTGTTTTTCTCGTAAAAAAAATTATACTGAGTAGAATTATCATAAAATAACCTAATAGGATGAATTAACGGTATATTTTCCTGATATTTTCTAAGTTTGGTATCACAGATGAACTGTAATGGAACGTTAATTTAAAAAACTAAACATAATGTTTATGAACCTAAATATAGAGAATAAATATCGGGGATAAGGAAGGTAAATAATGATAAATACAAAGATTAGTGTTTTGCAGCAAGAATTAATAAAAACCGATGTTCTTGTTATAGGGGCTGGTGCAGGCGGCATGATGGCAGCTATCAGTGCCGCTGATACAGGAGCAGAGGTTGTCCTTTGTGAAAAGGGATGCACTAGGCGATCCGGTGGTATTCCAGGTGGAAACGATCACTTCTATTGTTATATCCCTGGAGTTCAAAGCGATTCTGTTAAGGAAAATATGATCAAACAACATACGATGACCGGGTTACCAGAAAGTCTTGTCCGTAAATGGTTTAATCTCTCCTATGAAGTATTGAAACTCTGGGAGAGTTGGGGTATAGAGATGAAAATAAACGGACATTATGAATTTACTGGTCACGGCTGGCCTGGTTCCGTGGGTAAGTATGCAGAGCCATTTAAGACGGATCGTTTCTTTTTGCATTTTTCCGATCCCAATTCTTGTATTAAAATCGAGAAACAGGTTCGCAAGAAAAATGTAAAAATTATGAACAGAGTAATGGTAACTGAGTTAATAAAAAATAATAAAGGTGAGATCAGTGGGGCGGTGGGGATTAGTACTCGAGAACCAATATTTTATGTTTTTAGTGCTAAGAAAGTGATCATTAATAAAGGAAATTTAGGTACTAGATTATATCCGGTGCCGGAACTGATTGGTTATAGCATGGCAGAACCTGCTAGTGGGGACGGTGTCATAGCTGCATATCGTGCTGGCGCAGCTGTTCAGGACGCCGAGATACAACTTTCGAGACAGGTAAGTATGAGATTTGGCCCCTTTGCCGGTAAGGGAACGTGGGTTGGTGTTGTAAGGGATGCTGAGGGTAAACCAATTGCACCCCCTTACCTAACTAAACCCGATTCTGAATTGGGCGATGTCTCAATAGAAAACCATGAGGCGCTTGACCATGCTTGGGAAATGGGGCGGGGTCCAGTTTGGTTTGATATGAGAGGCATTTCAAAGGAAGTCGAGCAATATATGAGACTAGGGTTGGATAGTGAATCTATGGCTTCTTTTATGAAATGGGTTGATAGGGAGAAAATTAACCTTCGAAAAACTCGGTGGGAGTTTATGCCACGGCAATATGGAACCGGGTTGCGTTTACGTTATGATACCGATTGCCGAACAACAATACCCGGATTATTTATCATACCCTGGGGATTACTTTCTTGGAGTGCTGTAATCGGGAAAATCTTGGGGAAAATGGCGGCCGATCAGGCTTTACATACTAAACAACCATATTTCGACACAAACGGCGACCAATTACGTGAATTAAAAGGAAATTATGAAGAGATATTGGGAAGAGAGGGACCAGAATCCGCCGATTGGCGCGAAGCACAATGGGCAGTCTTTCAAACTATGCATTGTTATGCAAAACCACCACACCGCACGGAGAATACTCTAATGGCTGGGTATAACCGACTAGTGAGGATCAAGAATGACGCACGCCAGATTATGAAAGCAAGAAACCAGCACGAATTATATCACTGTTTAGAAGTGTTGAACATAATGGATATTGCTGAATTGGTAATCCTGGCGATAAATGAGCGTAAAGAATCCAAAGGTGTTGGTAGGCGTCAGGATTATCCTTTTCAAAATCCACTCATTACCAATAAAAAGTTGGTTATTACACTCGAGAATGGTCGACCTTCCTTCCATTGGGAAAACACGCCATATATACAAAAACTAACAGATAGCAAATAAGGAGGAAAATATGCCACCAATTATAGATAAGAAAAAGTGTAGTAAATGTGGGTTGTGTGTTGAAGTTTGTCCGGTTGATGTTTTTTACGGTTCCCAGAAAAAAAACACACCTATTGTAACCTATGGAGAAGACTGTTATTTTTGTAGTGCTTGTATATTGGAATGTCCTAAGGATGCGATAACTCTAAGGTTTCCTTTATATGCATATCCATCGTATATAAGTAATAAGTGAATGTAATTATTAAATACGATATTAACATGTGAATAATTGCCTCAATGTTAAATTCTAGTATTCTTGCCGTTGCTAGTAGAACATTAATACTCTAAACATAACTATATCTTGCAAGGAGAGAATTATGTCTCAATTGGAAAGTTTAGGACATGTTATTGAAGCTGACATTCTTATAATAGGTGGAGGAATAGCGGGTCTATGGGCAGCTTGTAAAGCGAGAGAATATGTTAATAATGTTGTTATCGTTGAGAAAGGTCCAGCAGACTGGGGAGGTCTGGCATCAAGGGCGGGAGGAGATTTAGATGCTGTAATCCCTGAGGAAAAGATCGAGGATTGGTTAAGTGATATCGTTTATTATTTTGATGGACTTTGTGATCAGGAAATAGTTAAGGTAATTCTAGAAAATTCCTACGCACGCTTAGCGGATTACGAATATCTGGGCCATAAGTTTCTCCGAGGACCAGACGGTAATTTGAAGGGCATTCTCCAAAGAGGGCTGGATCATGTAAAATGTTTTCTTTACCGTCCTTATGGAGCCGGTGGGAGTAATATGGTACGCGTTATGCAAGAAAAGGCCAATCAAATAAGTGTCAAGCGCTTTGGCAGGATTTATATAACTGATATATTAAAAACAGGATCCACCATTACCGGTGCGATCGGCTTTAATGTTAGAAACGGAGATTTTTACATTTTCAAAGCAAATACAATTATTTTGGCAACCGGTAGTTCATGCTTGGATATTGCCTTGAAAGCAGGTGTAGAACTTAAGAACTTTGAGTTTGGCCATGTCCGTAATGACCCAAAATCATTTTTATGGGAGGGTCAGACCAATCTTTTACCTTTGGGTGCTTATTTTGTTAATGCTAAAGGCGAGCGTTTTATGGACAAGTACTCGCCAATATTAAGAAATAATACTGACTTTCACTATAATGTTATAGGAATGGCTATTGAAACCAGGGCCGGGAACAATCCTTTTTACCTTGATTGTAGCGAAATGAAACCGGCAGACATTGAACTAATGAAGCCTGAAGCTGGGTGGCTAAAGTTAAGTTATGACCGGTTGCTAGCTTCAGGGATCAATTTTTTTCAAGGTAAAACAGAATGGCAACCGCGAGTTGGAGGGAATTATGGCGGAGTTATTGTAGATACCAAAGGCCGTACTAAAGTACCCGGACTTTTTGCGGCTGGCACCACGTGGGCCACAAATGCTGGCGTTTACATGGGCGGCTGGAATTTGTGTAAAACTGCTGTGACTGGATATATTGTAGGTGAAAGTGGAGGGGAATACGCTGCATCCGCTAAAAACGCCCAAATTAACCCTTATCAAGTCGAAACCCTCAAGAGAAAAATCTACAGCCCATTAAAACAGAACGGGATTCTACCAAGTCGAGTTGGGATGGCTATCAGGGATTTGATACAGCCAATCGAAGTATCCATTTTAAAGAACAAAAATAGTTTAACCGTTGCTTTAGATAAAATGGGGTTTATCAAGGAAAAGCTACTACCCCAGATGACCGCTAAAGATACACATCATTTAATGAACTTAATGGATGTTAATTGGACCGCACTGTCTACGGAATTTAATTTAACCGCATCCTTAATGAGGGAAGAAACTAGAGGAGGGCATACCAGAGAAGATTTCCCTAAACGGGATAACCGGAATTGGATGAAATGGATCATTTTTTCCAGTGATGGGGAGAACCATGTGAATGTGCGAAGTGAACGGATACCGTTAGAGAAATACGATGTTAAGCCGAAACGGTATTATATGGATAATTTTAGATTTACCTAGTGAAATATTATTGTTATTTGCTAGTAATAAGAATGGTGACAACAATTCCGAAAAGGAGTTTGGGTTAATGAAAATTAAAATTGATGAAGAGAAATGCACGGGATGCGGCGTATGTGTGGATAGCTGTGTTCAAGATGTACTTAGAATAGATAAGAAAAGTAATAAAGCCTATAAAGCTTACCCCGAAGATTGCACTAACGTTTGTCGACTTGAGTGTGAACTCGCTTGCCCAATAAATGCAATAAACATATCTGCTTTTTTGAATTAGTGTGGTGCGAAGGTCTAATTTGTCAACATGATAAATATAAACTCAAATCAACTTTATCTCGATCATCTTATTCATTTTCTGAGTTGAATCTTAAAAACACCGTGTACACCCAATCCGAAGGTAAAACTAACGTGTTTGAGCGATTAAGGAACTAACTAGGGAAACTGTTATTTTTAATGTTCGTCACTTGAGTTTCAAGAACCTTTCTCATCGCCCTCCTTTTAAGGATAGGGTAGGAGTAGGTGGTGGGCTCCTACCCTATCCGGATGTTCCTAGCTATATATTACTTTTTAGCCGTCCTGCAACGGATCGATATGTTATTAATAAGAAAGCTTACCCAAAATATTACTAAACGTCATCGGAAGTTGGCATATAGATTATAATGAGGGCAGACTATTTTCTGTTTGTGGGAAAACAGGTCAATTCGTACTATTAAGAATTTTTTTCATAAAAACGGTTGAAATAGCCTCTGTTCGAGATGAAACACCTAATTTAATAAATATAGTGGATAAGTATGCCTTTATTGTACGTATACTCAATCCTAATTCTTCAGCAATCTTTTTATTTGTCATTCCACTAACCAATAGCCTAATTATTTCTAATTCACGTTTGTTTAGTTTATTTAGTTTAAGTAAATCAATATCTTCTATTTCTTGTATCGTCGGATCTTTCCTCAGATTATTTATTAAATCTTCACCAAATTTTACCATATTAGCCATAAAAAGGGAACGTATGGTATGAATGATTTGAGCCGGGTATTCGTTTTTTATAATATAACCACTCGCTCCAGAAATCCCTATATTTTCAATTATTTCATAATTACTATCATCAATCATTACCACAACCCTCACCAAAGGATATGACTCCGTTAATTGTTTTACTTTCTCGAGGACGTTCAGCCCTAGTAGGCTAATATCAATAAGGACAATTGCAGTATTTATTACCCGTATTATTTCTATGACTTCTTCGCTTTCGGTTGCTTCGGCAACCAGTTCCATATCTGCTTGTTTTCCGATCAATATTCTGAGTGCATACCGCATTAAAGGATAGGGGTGAGCAATAACTATCCTCAGTTTCATGCCATTTAAATCAGAATTATTATTCATACGAATGCTCTATAACAATATTAAACTTAATCGTATGCTTCTTATGATATAAAATAAACTTCCCATCACCTCACGGGTGGTGTATTCGAGTTGAGGAAAGAATAAAAATAATAAAGACTGCAAACATATTATAAAGTAATAATTTAAAAAGTCAACCGTTCTAGACAACTTTATATTGTTAAAAGTAATTTGTAACGTATGATATAATAATGCACATAGATTCATGGCCAAAGATATAATATCGAAGGTATACAATATGACTATCTACTCTATAATAATAATTTATCGTGTGAAAAATACTGAATCTTGAGTGGCTACACTTCAGTTAAATAAGACACCAATTAGAGAAAAATTTAACCACGAGATTTAAATTCCATTCTATAATTTAAGCGGGGTAATTGAAAAAATGTTTGAAGATAAATCCTTGATAGTACGTACTATATGCCAAGAATGTAGGATGAGATGCGGAATACTCGTACAAGTTAAGAACGGACGAGCAGTAAATATAGAAAGAATTGCAGACACTGAATATCGAGATCCGTGCTCTAAGTTAGCGGCTAGCCTTGAGCGTCTATACCATCCCCAACGCCTCTTATTTCCTCAAAGAAGGACGGGCAAACGTGGTTCTGGAAAATGGGAGAGAATAACTTGGGATGAAGCTCTAAGTGAGATTGCGGGAAAACTAATAGACGCTAGAGAAAAATATGGGTCCGAATCTGTAAGTCTGGTAAAAGGGTTTTACAGTAGGCATGCTGACTTTGTCTCCCGGTTTGGAAATGTTTTTGGGACACCTAACGTCGCCAGTATTGATAATACATGCTATGTCCCCAGTGCAACCGGACGTCTGATGACGTATGGTTTTGATGGCGTACCAGATTTAGGCAGTTCCCCAGATTGTGTAATGTGCTGGGGAAGTAGTGCAAACCCACCAATGAAAGAGGGCTCCAAGTTGATAGTCGTTAATGTTTTCAGAACAGCGGCAGCGAAAAAGGCGGACATGTGGCTCCAGCCTCGCCCGGCTACTGATCTTGCACTGGCTTTAGGCATGTTAAATGTAATAGTCAATGAAAAGCTCTATGATCGGGATTTCATTAATAGTTGGACAACTGGTTTTGATAAATTGGAGGCTCATATCCAACAATATTCTCCGGAAAGGGTCGCCGCTATAACTTGGGTACCAGCCAAGGATATAGTTAAAGCCACTAGACTTTTTACGAGCTACCGATACGCATGTTTAATGACCGGAAACGCCAGTGAGGATACTTATAATAGTACCCAATTTGCCAGGGCAATAGCTATTATTCAAGCTATTTGCGGCCTCTTAGATATCCCTGGCGGTACAATTGAGACAGAAGGAGTAATTAAAGGTGAAGCCACATCAGATGACGTACTCCGCCGAGAGCTATCTGTTAAAGAGGAATCAAAGAAACTGGGTTCCGAGCGAGGATATCTACCACCTAGTGAATTATGGTATTCAATTGCCAGTAAGCCATTAGAAATCCATCCACAACATCTTATTAGTACTATCCTTGAGGAAAAGCCTTATCCCATAAAAGCGGTAGGGATCATGGGAAGTAACCCCCTTCTTACTTGGAGCAATTCACGGAGAGTGTATGACGCGTTCATGAACGTTCCATTCTTATTCGTTAGCGATCTTATAATGACACCGACCGCGGCTCTAGCAGATATTGTGCTTCCGGTCGCATCTTATCTTGAGACAGATGGAGTGGTCCTTTCTAATTTGGGATCAGGAGTAACCTCCATTCAAGCCCAGCAAAAAGCAGTTGAGGTGGGAGAATGCCTTCCAACTCAGGAAATAATAATTAGATTAGCAGATAAGCTTGGATTAAGCCGATACTTTTGGGAAAATATTAATGCTTATTTGGATGCATATTTAGCTCCCGTTGGTATAACGTTTTCAGAATTAAGGCAACGGTCTAAAATTATTATTTCTGTCACTCGTTACCGAAAATACCTGCGGAAAGGTTTTAATACCCCTTCCGGGAAGGTCGAAATACATTCAAGTCTCTGTTCTAAATGGGGCTACGAACCCTTACCTGTTTACCATGAACCGGAAGAAACACCTATAAGTAGCCCACATTTATCTAATGAATATCCGCTGATATTGGCCAGTTTCCACGAACCAGACTATAACCATTCGCAGGATAGACATTTGGCAACTTTCCGTAAAGAAAAAAATGAACCTGAAGTATTAATACACCCTGATACAGCGACGAAATTTAACATAGCCGACGGCGATATGGTATATATCGAAAGTAAGCGCGGTAGAATAAAGCAAAGGGCTGTTTTGAGCACTGATCTCATGCCCCAAGTAATATACGTGGGCTATGCCTGGTGGTTTCCTGAAAAGGGTATCTCTAATATGTACGGTTGGGATGAAGCTAATATAAATATCCTGACCGACGATTCACCACCATATAGTCCCGAGATGGGATCACCCAAGATGCGAGGTTTCCTTTGTAAAATTTATAAAGCCTAAAATAGTAAGGAACTACCCCTAGACAAACTAGAAGTTCTGCCCCAATGTTGTATCATAATATCATAACTTCACTGAACTTAATATTCCTAAGGTAAGGTAGTGAAATAAAGTTAACGGCAGCATATTTTTGGTAAGATTATTGTGCGGAATATAAACTGTGAAATGATTAAGCTACGAGTGTCCGTTAAATAATAATTGTACTGTCATTTATTACTTAAGTGTCGGATGACTGTAATCTATTGAAAATCAAACTAGCTCACAATAATTATCGCGGGTTTAGTAGCCCCATCCATTCTCTTGCCGTTCTTCCCTTTAACCTTTTCCAATAGCTCTTCAATAGTGCCATAAAAAAGGGCTTCCGCGGGACAAGACATCGTACAGGCCGGTTCGCTACCAATTCCTGTGCAATAATCGCACTTCTGCATCTTCCCGTCTTTGCCGAACTGCGGT
>JAFGLR010000016.1 GCA_016927955.1 Dehalococcoidales bacterium | reverse complement strand
TTTTTTAATCCCGTCAAAGAATTGCTGGATTTTGGGTTTAAGATACCTCATCTCAAGCGAGAATAATCATCTCACTAAGGCTTTTCGCATTACTATGGGAGTGGTCGGCACAATTCAAGGAACAAATTTAATTTAATGGCAATATTATGTTAAACCCCATATTTGAAAACGGCTTCCGTCATCGCTGCGACACTTTCAGGGCGTGCCTCATCCGGTATACCTAACGGGCCGTCGACAATCAAACCCCCATTATCACCGAAAATATCAATTAACTCACGGACATCATCCGTAACCTGCTGAGGTGTACCCAAACAAAGTAATGAAGCCGGGACGTTACCCCAAAAACAACAAATATCTCCAAGCACTTTCTTCGCTTTTTTTCGGTCTACCCTGTCATAATGAAGGACAAATTTTTTCGGTGGTAGTTCGGTGAAGTATTCTAGCCTCGGTGTATAATCCCCTTCTGTGTAAACCATGGGGAATATGTCGGCGCCGATGAGTCCTAAAATGAGTGCCTTTAAAGACGGCCAGTAGAATTTTTCATATTGCTCCTTCGACATGAATCCAGCCGATCCACGGTGCAGATAAATATTAACTCTTTTTATACCCGAAAGCTGTGTCATATATATCGCAGTACCTATGGTTAAGGGAATAAACATATCTATGGCTGCCAATAGTTTTTCCGGTACCTGGAATATATCGAGTGAAGTACCTCTTAAACCGCGTAAGGCATCGTTTATCCAGTCAAAAGCAGAAAAGGAATTTGCGGTATATAATACGGGGTAGCCCATATTCATAACATCGAGGTGGTATTTTGCTTGAAATGCTTGTGATTTACCGATTTCCTCAGCCAGTTCTAAGGCTTTTCTGAGAACGTCTGTCATGGGCGCTAGCATTCCGCCTAAAAAGTCCGGCAGCGTAAACCCGTTAGACATAAATAATAAGGTGGGCGGGGCAACTTGTGTCATCGCGCTGACCTGGCCCAGAGTGGTAGAAATACGCGGCCACAGTTTATTAATAGTAAATCCGTTGGGATTCGCCAGCATTTCATCATATTCGCTTTGCAGCATATATTCGCCTTCCACGAATTGGAACGGACGGTTATCCGGTAATCCGTCTCCCGGCCATTTAAACTGTTTAATTCCCAGAATTTCCAAAGGCTTCGAAGGCCGAACCGCACCATATCCCGGCATTCCATCCCAATTATAATTTTTAACAGCATCTATCAAGGCTTCCATAGCCAACGGAAGATTATAACCTGCATCCTTGTTTGAAATACCTTTTATGTTTGTCGGGAAATAGTGCAATACGGTAGGTACTACAGGAATTCTATCCGGTCGTCTTAGATTAAATGCATCCTCGATGCGTTTTTGACGGGCTAAGTACTCCGGCGAAGGTTTGAATTCGGGTTGCTGGTTTTGTCCGTTTGTTTCAGCCATGCCATTTACCCCCTAATTTATTTAATTTTTCAATTTCCTTCTGTTTTTGCAGTTGGTAGGATGAACGACGCACCTATGAAATTGCACGCAAAGTTTACAAATACCGTGGCGGGCACATCCGGTATTCGAGCAAAGGCACTGCGGATTATAATTATATTCTGAGTTTACTTCGAAAGCTACTTCCTGAATCCATGCGGAATGGTATCCCGTATTTGAGGTTTCTTTATTCAACTTTATTACCTCCAAAGGATAAATTATAAATTCCCCGGGAATCAGGTTTCGGGGAAACCACAGTACCGGAATCAATGTTCAATACCGGACGTATGCCGCTGATTGCCCTAACCGGTTGTTGCCCCGTAGACAGATGGTTGATATCTCCTATTTTATGGTCTGAGTTATAATACAACGCCAGTGTAGTAGAACCGGGAACAGGAGTACGCACCCAATACCAGAAACTACAATCATTTTATATAAAATCCGAGAGTCGGTTGATGGCGGCAGATGTCGGGGCAACTACCTTCATACGGGTATCATTAAACAAAGGAAAACGAAAGCCTTCCGTGCCGGCCCGACTATGCTCCAGCCCTATTTCCGGGGTGGAAGGTATGAACACTCTTGCCTTAACATAGTACGGGTCGGGCGGCCCGTCATGTACTTCTCCTTGACTTGGGGCGATATAACAAGGCACATCAACTTCAATAAGACTGGTAACGAAATCGGGAGCAAACCATGTTAAAAATCCGGTATCTTTCCGATAAGAAAAGTCGCCGGTAAACTTAGCATCCTCCGAATAGAAAAGGACTTCATAATAATCCAGCCTCCCCGAATCGATATTTTCAGCGATGGGAGGGGCATCAAACTCGTAGGCTGGTTTATACCAGTCGGTTTTATCCGAATTAAGCCACTGGTGGATGTTACTTAACGGATAATAATTATTGCCGAATTCGTTAATTGCTTTATCTGGATTATTGGGCTCGGCAGCATCGAAAGAGGCCATTTTAATGGCATTATCCGTAACCAGAGCTGTCCCTCTGTATGCAGTGTGAGTATGGTCTGCCACCAGAAATACAACCGATGATTTTAGCTCTTTGACTTTTGTGCCGATAGGCAATTCTTTTAATATCATTTCTAATACTCCTAACCTATCAAGTATAACCCGCGGATGTTAGCAGATTCCGGAACCGGTAAGCTTGAATCAACATTTGTAGCCGGTCGCAGACATAACCAGGGAAAACAAGCAAATTTGTAACTATAAGGGTTACCATTATGAGCGTAACATGTAAAGCCTTCATCATTTACCTTCGGAGTACGTAACCAGTACGAAAAAAGCTGTCCAGGATTGTAGTAAGCGGGGAACCATTGTGCGTTCAACATACCTTCTGCCGACGGAGCTGCATATCGGTTGCGAAACTCATCAAATATCGTTATCTTACTGCCCTCCAGCAGAGGGGCGGAAGTGTTAACCCTGATTTCAGCAGTACTGAGTATGAAAATCTTGGCCTTAATATATTCGATACAGTATTTCTTCTTGTCGATACAAGGCAGATCGCTTTCATAAATAGCATCACGGAATGCCTCTCCGAACCAGGAAAGAAATCCGGGTCGCTTTTCATAAGCATTGTAGCCGTGCTTATCATAAAAGTTACGCCTTGCGGCGATGTTATTTTCACTCGGGGCAATATCATATTCGTGCATCGGTTTGAACCAGTTTTTACCCGTAGCATTGAGCCACTGATGCAGATTACTATAAGCATAATAATTATAACCTGTCATACGTAACCGTTCATTCGGGTTATTTATTTCGGGAGCGTCAAGACATATTTGCCCGATGACGTTATCGGCTACCAGAGTGGTTCCCCGGTAACCGGGATGCTCATGTTCCCCGACCATAAAGACTATTCCGCTGTTTTTTCCCCGCACTTTTGTCCCGATAGGCAGTTGCGTCAGTATCATAATATTACCTCCGGTGATTAACCGTTGTGATTATTGACTACTTATCCGGTTAAACTATCAGGAGAAGCTTCTCCTTTTTAAATTTTGGCAACCATCATAAATGAAAGTAGAGTATATTATAATTACCCAATAAATATTTATCAATTATTTTTGCGGTTATAAATTCCTAAAGAGATATTTTAACACTTTTTTTCATACACTGCCCAAACCAACATATATTCCGTGCATATCAACTGTGATTCCCATTTATATACTTGTCTCCATTGTTAGAATGCTAACGTAATATTGTAAGACCGACCAGAGCGCTTGCACCTAATAACCGATTTATAATTAACCCTGTATTGATTCATCCCCAGAATCGTAGTACTATGAATTAACATGAAAAGTAATTTACCCCGGCATGTAGCGATTATTCCTGATGGCAACCGCCGATGGGCAAGCGAAAAAGGATTGCCACGCCTTCAAGGACATGAAGTAGGCGCAGAACGTATGTTCCAAATTGTCGAGAGGTTGAGGGAACTCGGTGTAC
>JAFGLR010000147.1 GCA_016927955.1 Dehalococcoidales bacterium | reverse complement strand
TCGGCCATGCGTTTCGTCAGTGTGGTAACGAGACAGCGTTCGCCCCTGTCCACACGCGTTTTAATCTGGTGCAGCAGGTCGTCAATCTGGTTTTTGGTCGGCTTGACCTCGACGGTCGGTTCCAAAAGGCCGGTAGGCCTGACCAGTTGCTCAACGATTTGAGAACTATGCTGGCGTTCGTAGTCGTCGGGTGTAGCCGAGACGTAAACGACCTGATTAATCCGCTGCTCGAACTCTTTAAAGTTGAGCGGGCGGTTGTCCAGTGCCGAGGGCAGTCGGAAGCCGTAATCGATGAGCGTCTGCTTCCGGGAGGAATCGCCGCGGAACATCCCGCGGATTTGCGGCAGGCTCATATGAGACTCATCGATAAAGAGTAAAAAATCGTCCGGGAAGTAATCGAGCAGCGTCCATGGGGCACTGCCCGGAGCCCGCTGGGAAAGGTGCCGTGAATAGTTTTCTACACCCGAGCAGTAGCCGGCTTCTTTCATCATTTCGAGGTCGTAATTAGTGCGGGCTTCCAGCCGGGCGGCTTCGACCAGCTTATCCTGAGATTTCAGTTCTTGCAGGCGTTCTTCCAGTTCTTTCTGGATGCTCTCGAAAGCCAGTTCCAGCTTTTCTTTCGAGGTTACGAAATGCTTGGCCGGATAAATATCGATGGCGTCCAGATTGGTGAGCACTTCACCGGTAAGGGGGTCGATGCGGATAATCCGCTCGATTTCATTGCCGAAGAACTCGAATTTCAGGGCCATTTCCTCGTAGGCGGGCTGGATTTCCAGTGTATCGCCGCGGATACGGAACTTGCCGCGGGTGAAATCGATGTCGTTGCGTTCGTACTGCATATCGACGAGCTGGCGGACAACCTTGTCCCGGAGATATTTCTCGCCGCGTTTCAGGCTTAAAACGAACGAGCGGTATTCCTCCGGCTCGCCGAGGCCGTAAATGCAGGACACCGAGGCGACGATGAGCGTATCCCGCCGCTCGAAGAGAGAACGGGTAGCGGCATGGCGCAGCTTATCGATTTCCTCGTTGATATCGGCGTCCTTTTCGATATAGAGGTCGCGCTGGGGAACGTAGGCTTCCGGCTGGTAGTAATCGTAATAGCTGACGAAGTATTCCACGGCATTGTTAGGAAAAAAGTCTTTGAATTCGGCGTAAAGCTGGGCGGCGAGCGTCTTGTTATGGCACATCACCAGTGTAGGACGCTGAACGCGCTGGATGAGATTAGCCATCGTGAACGTTTTACCGGAGCCGGTCACCCCGAGCAGGGTCTGCTTTTTATATTTCTTCTGCAAGCCGCCGACAAGTTTATCGACCGCCTGCGGCTGGTCGCCGGTCATCTTAAAATCGGAGACGATTTCAAACTGCTGGGACAAGAGACACCTCTAGTGAAAAGTATAACATAGAAAAAATCCGAAATCCGAATACCGAGATCCGAAACAAATTGTTTTAAAAAAGTGGAGAAACAATTCATTTTTAACAATCTTGTCATTGCATACTCTCCGAAGGCAGGGAGAAAGAGATGATTGCCCATCTCTTTCTCCCCCTTCGGCTTCCCCCACATTCTCTGGCAAAATACCGTTAGAAGAGGGCGGTAAGGGTGAATATTAATATTCCGGTCGATGAATTGTTTAAATAATATACGGACACATTATTTTGCAGAGCCACTGTTGACCGGTTGTATCAATTAAAATAACTTCTAATAATAAAACAATTCATTGATGAGAGAATGATAATAGCACAGATGTACTGGACAGTCAAACGCAAAATTTCGCCGGATTGTGAGTCCTGTCATTCTGGAGGAGCCGAGACTTCAAAGCCCGAGGCGACGAAGAATCCGGGGGGTGGGGTTCTGTATTAAGATTCAAGGCTATTGATTTATGAATCAAGGATGTAAAAACAAAGGGAAATAAACAAAAAATGGGGTGAAACAAAAGGGGAAACGGAGGGAAATTATAATAGACAAACCAGGACAATTACTCAAAAACATATATTGTAGTGATTATATTTTGGGTGTATAATCATTGTTAACAAAAAATCTTGGTTATATAACATGACATATGTTTTTTTTACTTTAATATTAATAGGTTTTATCTGGTGGCTTATAAAGGAAATTAAAACTTTTATAAAATACCGTAAACGTTACAACCTTGGTTCGATCATTATTTTGGCCATTGTTATAGTTGAACACGTCGTTATAACTTTTTACCCAAGTACCATTTATGACCCTTTATCTTCTTTTATGGTGAATAATTTATCGGTCGGACCATCCGGCTTAAAGATCATTCGAATATTAATATTTTTACTTCCATATATAGTGTTATTAATGTATGTATTTTATCCATATATTAAAAGTTACTTCGGAAGAATATTTGGCATAAAGACAGAAATAATCAATGCAATGCAAAAAAAGGGGTATGCCTTAGCCCAAAAGGGCAAAAAGGAAGAAACTTTAGACATTTATGATGAGATAATCAACCGATTTGGTGCCGGTACACAACCAAAGGTACAGGAGCAAGTTATCAGGGCATTGTTAAGCAAAGGAAACGTATATTTGACTCAGGAAAAGTTTGAGGAAGCCATTACGGTCTACGATAATATAGTAGATAAACTTAAAAAATATAAACAACCCGAAATTCAAATAAGAGTTGCTCAAGCATTAGCCTTTAAAGCATATACCTTGGATAAAATTGGTAAACCGCAAGATGCAGCCGCAATCTATGACGAGATTGTAGACCGGTTTGAGAAAGCTAATGAGCCTGAGATAAAAGAACAGGTTGCTTATGCTTTATTATCTAAAGGGATTACTTTAGCACAACAAGGGCAAAATGAAGACGCGGTTAGAATTCTTACGGAGATATTTAACGGATTCAATAACGCCAAACATCCGGGAATGAGAAAATACGCTGCTTTAGCTCTTGCCCGGAAAGGATTTATCTTAGACGAACAAGGCAAAGAAGAAGAAGCTATTACAATATTTGAAGAAGTTGCCACAAGATTTGGAAAGGCCAAGCAACCGGAGGTAAGAGAATACGTCGCCAGAGCGCTTGCAAACAAAGGATTGATTCTGGAAAATCAAGGGAAGCAAGAAAGTGCTATTACGGCATACGAAGAAGTTGTGAAAAGATTTGCCGATGATAAACAACCTGAAATACGAGATATAGTTTCTAAAGTGCGAGTTTCTATGAATGAATTGACTTCTCATGCGTAACAATTACCGCTGAGCATATATAATATTTTATGAATTTTCCAAGTTCTTCAAGAAAGGTCTACACCCATTCCGGCGTAAGCCGGGATTCTATTTAAGGCGGGTCTTAGACCCGCCGCTACAATTTTGTAGTGGCTGATTTCAAATCAGCCTGGTATATCCGTTATTTCAGTCCTTCAATGGAAGGAGAATCCAGGGAAAGGGAAATTGCAGCGGTGAGGGATAGCGTGAGATTGCCACGAACTCACCTTTAGTGAGTTCTCGCAATGACAAATGGAGTAATTTAAAATTTAATAAAAGGTGCAGTGATAAAAAGGGCGAATATAGTCTTAACCCCTCACCTTAATCCTCTCCCGCAAGGGGAGGGTTGTATCAAAAGTCGTCATTCCCGTGAAAACGGGAATCCATAATAATTTAGATAGATTCCCAATCGAGTTGGGAATGACGTAAAGGTGCTAAAAACAGCACTTATGATACAAAGCCCGCAAGGGGCGAGGGAAAAAATGGTATGGTTACGCGATAGCCCCTTTAATTGACATCACATATATGAGAAGACTAAGGTCAAGGTGATGATAATCCGAAGGTCAATCGAAATCGCGGCGGCGGCTGAGAAAATCTGGCCTTTGCTGGTGGAACCAACAGGCATTAAGCAATGGTGCGGCCCCGTGCAAAGAATTTTCTACACGGGACAGCAGCACAGCGGGGTAGGGACGCCCTTTTACTTCGAAGAGAGGGCGATGGGGATATTGATGAAGCTGCATTTCGTAGCGACCGAATGGATAGTTAACCGCAGCGTAGCGTTTAAGATGACCTTGGGTAATCTGGTGAAAGGTTACGAACAGAGATATACCCTGGAACCGACACCGGCCGGTATCAGGGTTACTATTTTGGAGAATGTTATCCTGCCGGGCGGCATACTGGGCAGGTTTTTCGAGTTATTCAGACGGTCCGTTTCCGAAGCTCATCTGGAGGGGATGCTGGCCGATTTGAAGGGTCTGGCGGAGGCATAAGAAATAAGATGAACGGGATAAACCGCAGCGATATCAAACCAGGACAGCACGTCTCGGTAGTATTAAAAGAAGACCAGCGGTCCGGGAAGTTAACGGAAGGTATCGTGAAAAATATTTTAACCCGGTCGGCGGTACATCCTCACGGTATAAAAGTCCGGCTCGAAAACGGTCTGGTGGGCCGGGTGAAAGAGATTAAACCCTGAGAGCAGGTTTCAGCAAGTTTTAGCCTGTTTGACGATATTTCGCATCCCTAAACCGTAAATCAGGCTGATGATGATAATAGCGATACCCACCGCCCCAAAGGCCGTTTTGTAGCTGAAGGCACTAATCAACAAACCGGT
>JAFGLR010000146.1 GCA_016927955.1 Dehalococcoidales bacterium | reverse complement strand
TTAAGACAAAGAATAAACGATTCTACCATCAGACAACTTCTTCTCCCGCGCTTTACCTAATAAAGTTAAATACTGGAGATGAGCCAGACCTTCCGCAAAAGCAAAGTATTTCTGCATGGATTGTATTTCATCCCATTTTTCATATTTCATGTCCCAGGTCATCTGAGTGGTCACCTGGTAGGCATCCTGTTCGCCTTTAGATAGTATTCTGAGCTGCTCACTGGCTCTTTCCCGGTGGTGTTCTTTTAGTTCATTAATTCTTTTTCTTACATCCGTTAAATAATTACGGTGCCCCGGCAGAGCTAACGCTATATCCAGCGGATATATTTTATCGAGGCTGTGTAAATATTCGCCAAGAGCATTATTGACGTCATCATAACGGGTAGTAATATTGGAAGTTATGTCCTTCAGAATATGGTCGCCGGATACTAAAAGCCTTTTTCTTGCGTCGTAAAGACACAAATGACCGGGGGAATGCCCTGGTGTTTCGATACACCGAAAAGAATAATCTCCGGCTTCGACCAAATCCCCTTCCTTCATTATCGTCAGATTGGGGATATTCTTAATCCGGTATCTGGTAGCAGGATGAGATTGGAATAGCTTGGATAGTTCGTCAGGCGGAAAACCATAAAGTACGGCAAATTGGCTCATACGCTGCCACCATATGCCGGGTGAATTTATTTCAAATGTTTCGGCACGGTTAAAGTACACCTTTGAATTTTCCGTCGCTAGATGGCCTGCCAGTCCGATGTGGTCGGCATGGATGTGGGTAATAAAAATATCCGTCTTATTTAAATCTATATCGAGCTCGCTGAGAGCACTTTTCATTGTCTGCAGGCATTCCTCACGATTCATCCCCGTATCTATAATTAGTGACCTCGGTGACGCCTTAATAACATAGGAATTCAGATATTTTAAGGGGCTTTCGGGCAGTGGAACATGGATGCGGTAAAGGCACGGTAATAGTTCTTTAACCAAGTATTTCTCCTGAAACCAACGTTAATCTCTATGGAGACGGTAATTTGTCACGGCTGTCCAGCATGATAGTAACCGGTCCGTTATTTTGAATATCTACCAGCATGTGGGCTTGAAAACGGCCGACGGCAACTTTTAGCCCCGTTTCTTTGGCAACAGCAACGAATTTCTCGAATAATTTTTCCGCCCGTTCCGGCGGGGCAGCGTCAGTAAAGCTGGGGCGGCGCCCTTTACGAGTATCTGCCATCAAAGTGAACTGGCTTACAATAAGCAAATCGCCCTTTACATCAAGTATGGAAAGGTTAAACTTGCTTTCGTTATCCTCGAAAATCCGCAGGTTAACGATTTTCGGCACCAGGTATTCGATATCTTTTTCAGTATCAACGTCAGCGATACCTACTAATACCACCAAACCGCGGCTTATCTCGCCTATTGTATTACCGTCAATGCTCACCGCTGCCCGGCTGACCCGCTGGAGTAAAGCCTTCATAGTCTCATTTTACCGTTTGCACACGAGCAGGGGCAAATGAAATTAGTTTATTCTCTCCGTAACTCTATTCTGACGGCATTATCTATATCTATACAATCGAATTTCATTATCTCACCGCCCCACGCATCGGGAAACTTGCCGCCGAATTCCAGCATAATGATATACGGAAACAGCATATTATAAAAATAGCCGCAGAGGCCATTCGGGCTGTAACCACTAAGCTCGAATTTCTGCCCTGCTTTATGCCCGAAATCACAATTCCCCTTTACGGAAAGAATCTTGCCGTAAACCTTGTATTGTTCTTTAGCCATGATACTCCTCCTGCCTTTGTTAGCGAATACACCACCATATTTTAAATAGGCTCTCTGCTTATTGCAAAATTTTATTTTTTTATGCTATACTTATATGGTCAAGTGGGGCAGAAACCCACTTTTTTAATTGGTGAGAATTACATTATGGTAAACTGGAGGTCAATCCGGGATGAAGAGTGATTTTATGCTGGCTATCACCCAACTCTCGGCTGAAAAGAACCTGCCCAAAGAGGTTGTTTTAAAAGCGGTAGAAACGGCACTGGTATCCGCCTACCGGAAAGACAACTTCGCTCCCAACCAAAACATACAGGTTAAAATAAATCCCAATAACGGTAAAGTCGAAGTCTGGGTTGAGAAAACAGTAGTTGAAGTACTGATGGACGAACGCCGGGAAGTATTACTCGGTGAAGCTCGTAAAGTCAGGCCAGACATTAATATGGGCGACCCGATAATGATTGAAGCCACTCCGCAGAATGCGGGTAGAATTGCCGCACAGACAGCCAAACAGGTCATTTTACAGCGGCTTCATGAAGCAGAACATAGTGCGATATTCGAAGAATATGCGAATAAAGAAGGCGATATTATCGTCGGTATCGTGCAACATATCGAACCGAAACAAATCGTTCTGGACATCGGCCGTACCGAAGCTATATTGCCGGCTTCCGAACAAGTTAGAAGCGAACGTTACCGTATCGGACAGAGACTTAAAGTATATCTTTTAGAAATCGCCAATACTACAAGAGGCCCGAAAGTCATCGTCTCCCGTTCTCACCCTAATCTGACACGCCGTCTGTTTGAACTGGAAGTGCCGGAGGTTCAACAGGGCATCGTAGAAATAAAATCGATTTCACGCGAAGCCGGCTATCGCAGTAAAGTAGCCGTTTCCGCTCGCCAACAGGGAATTGACCCAGTCGGGTGCTGCGTCGGTTTACGCGGTATACGCATTCAAAATATCGTTAACGAATTAAACGGTGAAAAGCTGGATGTCGTACAATGGGACCCCAATCCGACTATTTTCATTGCCAATGCCCTGAGTCCGGCCAAGGCGATTAGCGTTAAGTTAGATGAAAAAGACAGTATCTCAACGGTAGTTGTACCGGATAAGCAGTTGTCCCTTGCCATCGGGAAAGAAGGACAAAACGCCCGCCTGGCCGCCAAACTGACCGGCTGGCGTATCGATATAAAGAGTGCCTCGGTAGCTGAAGCCGAGAAACCTGCAGGTGAAGCAACTCCCGAAGCGGAAATACCGCCGGTTACCGGGGTTCCGGTTGCTTCTAAACCTAAGAAAGAGAAAGAAGCGGTACCGGTGGAAGCGGCTGCGATTGAGGAAAAGGAAGTTGCATCGCCTGTTCCAGAAACGGTATCTGAAGTACCGTTAGAAGAACCGGAAGAAGTCAAAGAAGCCGAACCGGTAACGACAATAGAGACAACTCTAATCGTACCCCGTCTTAATGTAAGCCGTGTGGAAACCGAACTACGATTTGCCGAAGATATTATGCCGGGTGGCGGCCGAAAGACATCCGGTAAAGCCAGAGACAAGAAAAAGAAACGTTCCCCCGGTAACCAGAGAGAAGATATCGGTAAACTTAAAAAACCTTCCGAACGTGACTACACCGTTCATGAAGAGGGGTATTAATGCCTCCGGTAAAACATATTCCAGGGCGCACCTGCATTGCTTGCGGTAAAATACAGCCCAAGCGTAATATGATACGCCTGGTAAGAGTGACTGAAAATAGCATTGAGGTTGATTCTACCGGGAAAAAGTCCGGACGGGGGGCATACCTTTGCCGGACGGCGGATTGCTGGAATACCGGATTAAAAGGCAACCGTGTGGAACGGGCATTAAAAACTAGTCTTGTTAAAGCCGAACGGGATAAGCTTATACAGGAATTAAAGGAGCTTTGCGTTGGTGAAAACCAGCAAATCTAAAGAAACCGCAAAACCACCCGAACAGGAGGAAAAAGTTACCGCACCGGTAGAAAAACCGGCAGCGGCTCAACCTATATCACCTTCGGTCGAGTTGCCTCATTCCATCGCGGTCAGGCAATTATCTGAGATATTGAACGTTACCCCGGTTAATATCATAAAGCAACTGATGCGACGGGGCATTATGGCTAATATCAACCAGATACTGGACTATGATATGGCCTCTACTATCGCCAAAGATTTCGGTATTGATACCCATCCCCGAGCCAGAGAAGCCCAGAAGCTGGCTACCGATATGGTCGAGATTAAAAAACACCAGACCGAACCGACCAGCGGTTTAAAGTTAAGACCACCGGTAGTCACTATTATGGGGCATGTCGACCACGGTAAGACCAAGCTGCTCGACGCCATCCGGCAGAGTAATGTGGTTGCTACAGAAGCCGGCGGCATTACACAGCACATCGGGGCATATCAGGTTAAAATCAACGGACAGACAATAACCTTCCTCGATACGCCCGGGCATGAAGCTTTCACCGCCATGCGTGCCCGCGGGGCTCAGGTTACCGATATCACCGTCCTGGTGGTAGCTGCTGATGACGGCGTGATGCCGCAAACACTAGAAGCTATCGACCATGCTAAAGCAGCCGGTGTACCTATTATCGTAGCTGTTAATAAGATAGATAAGTCTAACGCCAACCCGGAAAAAGTAAAACAACAACTGACTGAAGCCGGACTGGTAGTGGAAGAATGGGGCGGCGATATTATCGCTGTACCGGTTTCCGCCAAAGAAAAGAAGGGTATTCCCGAACTACTGGAGAATATTTTGCTCGTCGCCGAAATAGGTGAATTGAGAGCCGACCCAACGAAAGCAGCCGTAGGTGTCGTCATTGAAGCGAATATGGACAAAACCAAAGGCCCCCTGGCCACAGTGCTGATTCATAATGGGACTTTAAGATTAGGCGATATCGTCGTTATCGGTACCACCTGGGGCAAAATCAAAGCGATGTATAACGACCAGGGGAAACAAATACGGAAGGCCGAACCCTCGATGCCCGCGGAAATACTGGGTTTGAGCGAAGTACCTCAGGTCGGCGATGTCCTGAACGTGGCCCATAGCGAACACCAGGCACGCGAGCGGGTTAAGAAATTACTCGAAGCAGAAGCCCAGAAGAAAGCTAGAACCGTGAGCCTGGATAATCTCTTCGACCAGATAAGTTCCGGTAAGGTAAAAGAGCTCAATCTCATATTAAAAACCGATGTTCAGGGCAGTCTTGAACCCATCCGAAACTCATTAGTCAAACTAAGTACGGATGAAACTAAGGTCAGAATAATACATAGTGCCACCGGTAATATTACCGAAAGCGACGTCATGCTGGCGGCCGCTTCACAGGGTTTGATATTCGGCTTTTCCACAAGAATTGAACAAAATGCCCGCCGACTGGCAGATAGAGAAGGCGTCGATATCCGTGTTTATAACATCATTTACGAAATCCTCGATGATGTTTCCAAAGCTCTTAAGGGTATGTTGGAACCCAAGTTTGTCGAAGTTATCGACGGACAGGCGGAAGTTAAAGCTGCCTTCAGCAGCGGGAAGAAAGAAAAAGTGGCCGGTATTCTGGTTAAAAACGGCCGGATTACCCGCAATGTTTCCGTGAGAGTTATCCGTAACGGTAAAGTTTTACACTCATCTTCCGTCAGCAGCCTGCGCCGGTTTAAAGATGATGTTAAAGAAGTAACTACTGGTATGGAAGGCGGTGTAGGTGTCGAAGGCTTCGGCGAATTCCAGCCCGGTGATATACTGGAATTCTTCCATAATGAAAAATCGAGGGGCTAAACTATGACCCACCGCATCGAAAGGCTAAACCACCTGATTCGCCAGGAAATAAGTCAACTATTACAGCGCCACGTCAAGGACCCGCGTCTGGGGAACTTTATCGCCGTTACCAGCGTAGAAACCTCACCGGATTTACGTACGGCCAAGGTTTATATCAGCCACCTGGGTACTGAAGCAGATAAAACGGCTACGATAAGTGCCATTACCTCCGCCTCCGGATTTTTCCGCAAAGAACTGGCGAAAAACTTAACCTTGCGGCGCGTCCCCGAATTAAGCTTCCACTGGGATGACTCCATCGAACGGGGGGCCCATATCGAAGAGTTAATCGAACGCGTCCACTCTGAAAAAGACCTTGAACGGGATAGTTAACGTCCGCAAATCCTCCGGTTGCACTTCATATGATATCGTCGCCAGAATCAAGCTTTGCACCGGCCAAAAGCGCGTCGGTCACGCCGGTACCCTTGACCCCATGGCCTCCGGTGTCCTTCCAATCTGCCTGGGACAGGCTACCCGTATCGTCGAATACCTGATGGACGCAACAAAGACCTACCGAGCAGAAATAGAGTTAGGTATTGTAACCGATACCTATGATGCCGAAGGTCAAATTATCCGGCGCGGCGATGCCTCAAATATTACATTACAGCAGGTTACCGATACCTTAGTCTCTTTCCGGGGCACTATTAACCAGATACCCCCGCCCTATAGTGCCGTAAAACATCAGGGCAAGCCTCTTTACGAGTGGGCTAGAAGCGGCGTTAATGTGGAGAAAGCCGGACGCCCCGTAGAAATCCACGAAATAAAAATACTGGACTGGCAGCCGCCGGTGGTCGACATAGAAGTCACCTGCGGTAAAGGTACCTATATCCGGTCGCTGGCTTATGATTTGGGGGAGAAGCTCGGTTGCGGTGCCAGCCTGAAAAGCCTCATAAGGACCCGCTGCGGCGTCTTTAATATCGAAGATGCCGTAACTATAGAACAATTAGAAGAAGCCTGCCGGAACAGCACCTTAGACAGCCTGATACAACCCTTGGATTGTGTGCTGGATCACTGGCCGAAGATAGCAGCTAACGAGAGTGACACTGTTAAAATAATAAACGGCAATAATCCCGAATTAGCCGAAGTAGTTTCCCCGAGTTATGATACTTATTACCGGGCCTATTCTCCCGAGGGAACTTTTCTGGCGGTTTTACGTTATGTCAAGGATGAGAACATCTGGCAGCCGGTAAAAGTATTTAAAGAGAAATAAGATTGTTTTGTAGCGGCTGATTTAAAATCAGTCTTGTTTGTCCATCCCGTTGAAAAACGGGATCCAGATATTTATTCGTTTTCCTGGTTCCCGACGTCCGTCGGGATGGATTTTATTCCATAGGGACAGGGCTTGTCCCTGTCCAAGTTAAAAAGCAAACGCTATTCCAGGAGTCTGAACGTTTGTAATACGTGCTCATAATCTGATTTCACCTGTTCTGCCATTGCCATTTCAGAACAGGCTTCGATTTTCCAAACATCATTACCGACATTGAAATATACGGCTCTGGTTATTTCAAGAGGTTGTTCTCCTGAGGCAGTGGGAAACGGGAGTAAAGTATCAACGTATACCACCTGTTCACCGGTAAATCCGGATACAGTGACCGGCACACGTTCCAGTAACTCGAAACTAGGCCATTTACTTACGTCCTCTATCACACCATCCAAACGTTCTGATGCCGAACCCCAGTCAATGGAAACATGTATATCGATATATGCTGGTGTATAAGTAATTCCATTGTCAATAGTGCCTGAGTTGTTAAAATCAGGTAATATCATCGAGGTAGTTTTTCCAGGTGCTGTTAAACTCATGCTGACGAAATTATACATCGTATTTTTGGTTACTATGCTAGGTTTATATATTTTATAGAAGTCGGAGAATTCGAATGTAAAAGAGCAAAACTTATTACTTTCGGTAATCGTTCGATAGCCATTAACCGGGTCGGATATAACCGTCTTTTGCCTACTATTACAACCCATTAATGATAAAGTTAATATTAATGTGGTAATTATAATAATTACCACGGCTAAAATCCTTTTCATCGAATAACCCTTTAACATAAGCTTTGCCCCCATCATAACACAAATATTAAAAGGCTTAAATAGTCATTATTGTCCCAATTCACCATGATTATATACCTGTTTTATTTACGGTAATTGCATTCTTAACAACATTCGTATAATATATGTATTTGGGTTTAGAAAACGGGTGGATAAGGAGGCAGACCATGAAAGCTTATTGCTTTAAATGCCGGAAAATGAAAGAGTTCCGGAATCCACAGAAAGTTACTCTTAAAAATGGCCTCCCGGCCACGAAGGGTGTCTGCCCGTCCTGTGGGACTAAAATGTCCAAAATCGGTTAACCCTTAAACAGTACGATTCGATGATGCCATTTTTCATTAGATTTAGCCGTTTGGAACGGATGTGCTTTATTGTGCGAAAATATGTTCGGAAGCCAAAACCGACTGCGGCCAATTAATGCAAATGGATAAGGACAAACAGGCCAAATTGAAGATAGCGCTGGTTTCTCCCTACGACTTCGCTTTTCCCGGCGGCGTGCCCAATCACATCACAGCCCTGGAACGCCAGTTTACAAAAATGGGACACGACGTCCGGATTATTGCACCTGCTTCTAAAAGGGTACCGGACTTCGGTGACCGTTTTATACCTATCGGCAAACCGCGTCCGATACCTATCAACGGTTCTATTGCTCGTGTGACCATATCCATGCATCTAGCGCCCAAAATTAAAGATGTACTGGCAAAGGAACACTTCGATATCATTCACCTGCACGAACCGTTTTTACCTATGTTGTGCAGTGCGGTATTACGTTTTGCTAAAACCCCAATGGTAGGTACATTTCACGCCTGCGGGGGCACCGGCGGAAGTCTATTGGGCTATCGTATCGGCTGGCCGGTCAGTGCCATTATGATAAAACGGCGGGTGCCTAAGCTTAAAGGCCGGATTGCCGTTTCACTTGCTGCCCAGCGTTTCGCCTCCAAGACAATTCATGGGGACTATGATATTATCCCTAACGGTATCGAATTGGACCGTTTCTCTCCGGACGTTAAGCCTTTTCCGGAATATATGGATGGTAAAAAGAATATCCTCTTTGTCGGCCGGTTGGAGAGCCGCAAAGGAGTAATATATTTATTGCGGGCCTACTGGCGGATTAAACGGGAAATTCCTGAATCAAGGCTCATGATCGTCGGGCCGGGCAAAAACTTACTCTTGCGATTCCAGAGGTGGGTTGCCCGCCGTAAAATGAAAGATGTCGTCTTTGTCGGTTACGCATCGCAGGATGAACTGCCCCGTTATTATAAAACAGCAGATATTTTCTGCTCCCCGGCTACCGGACGGGAAAGTTTCGGTATTGTTCTCTTAGAGGCTATGGCCATGGGAAAACCGATTGTAGCTACGAATATCGAAGGCTACCGTTGCGTCATTACTAATGGAGTCGAAGGCATTTTGGTTCCGCCAAAAGATGACCGTCGTTTAGCCGGCGCTCTCAAGATATTAATTAACAACCCTGAATTATGCCGGGAAATGAGCCGAAACGGACTGGAAAAGGTTAAAGATTACAGTTGGGAAAAAGTAGCCCGCCGGATTCTCAGTATTTATAACCGGGTCATTGATGAGTCCCACACCCCGCGAAATTCCATATTGGAACCGGTAACATCAGGCAGGAAACAATAGTAGATGGTGACTGTGCAAGAATTACGTAAAGATTTAGCTTATCGCATTACTCTTCCCATCGCCCGGTTATTAGCCCGCACTTCGATAACACCCAATGCTCTCTCTTGGATTGGTTTTATAATTACAGTGGCGGCAGCGGTGGTGATTTATTTCGGACATACCTTCGCCGGAGGCTGGGTCGTTCTCTTCGCCGGGCTATTCGATATGATGGACGGGGCACTGGCACGCATTGCGAACCGTTCCACTACTTTCGGAGCCGTCCTCGATTCAACGCTCGACCGTGTTTCCGAAGGGTTGTTGCTTCTTGCGATACTGGCCTTTTATGCCGTCAACGGTAATGCCGGATGGGCTATTTTAAGCGGTGCCGCAATTATCGGCTCTTTTATGGTCAGCTACATCAGAGCCCGCGGTGAGGGAATCGGACTGGAAATGAAAGAGGGGTGGTTTACCCGGTCGGAAAGAGTCATCGTGCTGGCTCTCGGCCTGCTGCTTAGCACTTTTACCATTGCACTTCCGATTGCACTGGGTATTATTGTTGTGCTAAGCTTTCTGACGGCCGGTCAACGACTGTTCTTGGTCTGGCGAAAAACCAGACACTAGCATTTCTTCCTATAATAAACTCTCAAGGAGGTACTATGCCTGCGATTGCGATTATCGGCGCTCAATGGGGCGATGAAGGGAAAGGGAAAATCGTAGACCGTCTCTCCCAAAAAGCAGATGTCGTCGTTCGTTATTCCGGCGGCGATAATGCCGGACATACTGTGGTCAATAAACGGGGCGAGTTCAAACTGCACCTCACCCCTTCGGGAATCTTTACGCCGGGAACGACCTCCATTTTAGGTAACGGCGTCGTGATTAACCCCTCGGTTTTAATTAAAGAAATTGAAGGGCTTAACTCCAGAGGTATTGATACTTCACGGCTGTATATCAGCGACCGGGCTCACCTGATTATGCCCTATCATGTCTTATTTGACGGACTGGAAGAAGAAGCCAAAGGCGATGCGGCTATCGGCACCACATTGAAAGGTATCGGCCCGGTCTATTGCGACAAGGTCGGCCGCCTGGGCATACGGGCGGGCGATATTTTGGACAAGGCCGCTTTTAAAAAGCAGCTAGCCGGGGTTCTTAAATATAAAAACGCCCTGTTAACCGGTGTTTTCGGCAAGCCACCACTTTCCTTAGAGGATATTTATCAGGAATATTGCGGTTACGCCGACCGCCTGGGAAAATATATTTGCGATATCATCCCAATTCTCGAAGAAGCTATTAAAAATAACAAGGTAATTTTGATGGAAGGTGCCCAGGGCAGTATGCTCGACCCGGACTTCGGCACTTATCCCTTCGTTACTTCTTCATCACCGCTGTCCGGTAATGCCTGCCTTGGTTCCGGAATTAATCCGTCGCAGCTTACCGCGGTTATCGGTATCTTCAAAGCTTATTGTTCCAGAGTGGGAGCGGGACCTTTCCCTACCGAGTTGAAAGATGCCACCGGCGACCTGATACGGGAAACAGGTCACGAATACGGCACCACCACCGGCCGGCCGCGCCGCTGCGGCTGGTTCGATGCGGTGGTATCGCGGTTCAGCACTAAAATCAATGGCTTTACCGGTGCGGCAATAACCCGGTTGGATATTCTGGATACCTTTCCCAAACTAAATATCTGCACCGCCTATAAGCTTGACGGCAAAGTTATCGATTACGTACCCGGCAACACCGCCGCGATGTTCCGTTGCGAACCGGTCTACGAAGAAATCGACGGCTGGCAATGCAATGTTTCCGATATCCGGAAATATGAAGATTTACCCCTAGCCGCCCGCCGGTATCTTTCTCGAATCGAAGAACTTATCGGCTGTCCGATAAAATTAATATCAGTTGGTAAGCATGCCGACCAGACGATTGAAGTAGGCAAGCTCCATTAGATTATCAAATGATAACAAACAGGGGCTGGT
>JAFGLR010000145.1 GCA_016927955.1 Dehalococcoidales bacterium | reverse complement strand
GGTGCACCAGGGTGGCAAATTAAGCTGAGAAAATGGGTGGAACATTAACTTGAGACAGGGTGGTCAATTAACCTGAGAAACGACAAGAGGCTATAACTCCTACAACAAGCGTTGAACTACTAAGTCAGGCTCAATTTATTTCTGATAAACACCCAAAGACAGCTCTGGGCGAGTTAATGAATGATTTAGGTGTGAAGACTTTACCTGATCTTACACACATGATCAGACTTAATGACACTGGAGCACCTACAAGTACCAGTTGGGTTATGGTGTATCGCGAGTTAGTAGAATGGGCAGTTCTTTATTCAATTCTTAAAAAAAAGGATTTTGGAACCGATACTCTCATAGTTGCTGATGGTTTATTACGCAGTAAAATATTTTCGAAAGACCTTTTTAAAACCTATCTTGAAAAGATTAAGAGAGCGATTGACCTTCAATTTCAAAGAAACCGAAGGCGTATCTACCTTGTCGGAGTAGCCAAGCATAGTAAAGTACTTGCTCGTTATCGACTGGCAATGGCAATAGAAAGAGTATTGGTTACAGAATATCCGGCTTATGTAGAAGTACCTCGCGAGATCGAGGAAAAGGCATATGTGTGGTCTGAATACGCGCGCGGTGACGATCGTGAGCTTTCAGGAGCTGAAATTAATAAGTTCGTCGGTGGGAAAATGTTTCTAGTCAAATTTGGGAATGGTACACGTGACCCAATCTGGCCCATTGACATCTTTCTTCCGCAAAGAGAAAACGCACAAGCTATACTGGGGTATCTCCTCGCGGATGCCATAGATGGCTTTCCGGTTCCTCTGTATCCGCGCTGTCTTCAAAAAGCTCATGAAAACGCTGCATTAGTAGACTTTGACTTCGATATTCTTCAAGATGAAATATTTGCGGGAATTCGCAAAGTGCTCGGCGATGCTGCTCCGGTCTTGGACTCATTTCGCCTCCAAGATACAGACCCTGCACAAAGCCGTTATGACTAAGGAGGTTAAATATGCTAATACCGGAGTTATTTAATCGACAAGACATCGTAGGGGTATTTCGCGGATTTCGCGAAGGTGGTCTTGAATTTCACGCTGATGTTATTTTGCCGTACAGAAGCGATTTCCAGCGTATTCCTATGCATGGGCAGTTTATCTTAGTACAATTGGAAACAACAGATGAGGCAGTTTTAGGACGGATTACATCGTTCTCTTCGATGGGGCGGCTCTCTAGCAGTAGCGGTGAGGAGTTTAATATCCGAGCGATGAAAGGAGAACGGGCAGTGCCTGAAGACTTACGCGAACAATATCTTAGGTACGCCGTTAACATACGAGTTTTAGGCGTTCTGCGTCGGGCTGAAAACAAGGTGCAATTCGTTGCATCTCATCGTCGTCTCCCGCATGTTGGAAGTCCCGTTGCTTTTCCTTCTGGTGAAGTGCTACGGGAGATCGCTGGGCACAACATCAAAGGCGCTCCAGTTGGATTCTTTGCACTTGGTGAATACGTATATGCGCAGGGTAGCAATTATGCTGACCAACTTGAAGACTGGGTGCAGATATGCGAGCCCAACATTGAGATTAAATTCCCCCTCACTAGTCTCGTATCTCGTCGTTCTTTCGTCTTCGCCCGCGCAGGTTTTGGTAAGTCAAATTTGAACAAACTCCTGTTCAGTAAACTTTACGAAACCCCGCCAGTTATAGAGAAGCCAGGAAAACGTCAGATTCCCGTTGGCACAATTATATTCGACCCTGAAGGTGAATATTTCTGGCCAGATGTCACTGGTCGCCCTGGACTTGCAGATGTTCCAGCTTTAGAAGACAAATTGGTTGTATTCACCCCGAAGAGAAATCAAAGTCCGTTTTATCAATCCTTTGTTGCTGGAGGCATTCGCCTTGATTTACGACGGCTTCGTCCAAGTGACGTAATCGCAATTGCTCTTGGCCCAGATAAGCAGACTCAACAGAATGTTGGAAAACTGCGAGGACTGGGCCAACAGCAGTGGGAGGAGTTGGTTAATAATATCGATGAACACGGCAATCAGACTCCGCTAGATGATATCAAGCGAATACTAGACTTAGATCCAAAACAAGATATGGAAGCACTCGCAGCCCGCGCTAACATGACAACTATTGTTCGTATGCTACACGACAAGAGCAGCCAGTTTATGGATTTATTATTTCAAGCTCTTAGGGCGGGTAAGCTCTGCGTCATTGATACGTCTCAACTGCGTAGTGGTCAGGCTTTAGTGCTTTCTGGCCTTATCCTTAGGCGGATATTTGACCACAATCAGGTGGAATTTACTTCTGCGGAACCCCGGACCATCCCAACGATCGCAGTTATTGAAGAGGCCCAAACCGTTTTGGATGAGCATATGACCAGCGCTGAGCCATTTATCGCTTGGGTAAAAGAGGGTAGAAAGTACGATCTTGGTGCGCTACTTATAACTCAGCAACCAGGGAGTATCCCTGTTGAGATTCTTAGCCAAGGAGATAACTGGTTTATTTTTCATCTGTTATCCAGTGCTGACCTTATAAACGTTAAGAATGCAAATGCTCATTTTAGTAACGATCTTCTGAGTTCGCTTTTAAATGAGCCCATTCCGGGTCACTGCGTATTCTGGAGTTCAGTCGGAGGTTCACCATACCCGGTTTCGCTTCGAGTTTTTTCGTTCGAGGCCTTATACCCGTTAAGAGACAAAGACCGAAACGCTCCTGCGGCAAATACTTACGCTCTTTCACTCCGAGAAGAATTTGAGAAAACGTTACGTAAAATGGGTATTCCAGTTATCGATGAACAAAGGGTCATGGCTGGCCAACCTCCTGCTGTAATTGCATCCAACGGAGTCGAGGATGTCCCTGATTCTAATATAACCGGCACTGATATTATTGCAGCTTTTGAAAAAAATGCCATAGAAGCATTTCGCAATTCGGATCTTATTGGAAAAATTAAACAAGAGGGTGCAGCTTGGGGCACTGTGAAGGCATTTCTTCTCGGACAACTCCCAAATAACCTTGAGGATCGAGATGAAATTGCTTATCAACTAGTAGCAAAAGCTTTGAATGAGGTCATAGGACCTCAAAACGAGTTATGGCACTCTTATGAGAATACACAAAGGAATAATAAGGTATATGTGCGTTTAATTAGGAGTTCGATTTAATGTCCATAACGCAATCTACACTTAATGGAATCTGTCCATACTTTACAATGTTTCCGCTTGAATTTCCTCTAAGAATTCTTAAACAATATGCATCGAAGTCAGAATGGGTGATGGATCCTTTCTCTGGGAGAGGAACGACGACCTACGCGGCCCGTTTACTAGGACTTCCCTCAATCGGTGTGGACAGCAGTCCTGTAGCAGTCGCGTTGACTGAAGCCAAGTTGGCGAATGTAACCCCAAGCGTCATCATATCTTGTGCAAATCGCATTCTTCGTGAAACCTCGTCGTCTGATATTCCTAGTGGCGAATTCTGGTCGCTCGGGTACCATCCCCTAGTTTTAGACTCTTTATGCCGAATGCGACGTGAACTTATACGGAATTGTCAATCAGATGCCCGTAAAGCCCTTCGGGCTGTAATCTTAGGAGCATTGCATGGCCCCATGGCTAAAACGAAGCCAGCTTATTTCTCTAATCAATGCACTCGTACATATGCACCCAAACCACGATATGCTGTTCGATTTTGGCAGGAACATCACATGAATCCACCATTTGTTGATGTATTACATGTTATTCGTACACGTGCCGAACGTTATTATTCTGACCAACCACGAGCAAGAGGATTTGTTATAGAGGGAGATAGCCGTGATATCCGAGTTTTTCAACGGCTTGAACAAATACGTGTTAAATGGATCGTGACTTCTCCGCCTTATTACGGAATGCGCACCTATATCCCAGATCAATGGCTAAGAAACTGGTTCCTAGGTGGACCCAGCGATGTTGACTACTCAAATAACAATCAACTCGACCACGGAAGTCCAGAATCGTTCGCAAGACAGCTACATTCGGTGTGGGAGAACACAGCTTCTATTTCCTCGCCTGATGCCCGAATGGTAATTAGGTTTGGGGGAATCGCAGATAGGAATATCGATCCGGTATATATCTTAAAGCAATCATTTAAAGATTCATCATGGATCCTTAGGACAATCAAGCCAGCTGGTTCTGCTGACTGCGGTCGCCGACAAGCAATTCATTTCGCAATTCGACAGGCTGCAGCCCAAAATGAACATGACGCATGGGCGGTGCTTCGTTCTTAAATACATGCAAAGGAAATAACATGGTCTGCATTTTCCGAATTATGTTCAATACAATCTATCTCCACCGCTACAATTACTAGCTATGAGGGGAACGAGAATACTGTTTTAAAGACCATATTATTAGTTCTGTCTATGGAACCCTTCGGCTCAGTTTTTCGCCCCCTTGATCAACTTCAAACATTTTACAGACCACGTTTTTGATGTTTTTCAAACAAAGTTGTTGCGTATCTGTTATACTTGAACACTTACCTCTCCTGAACTGCATCATGATTTAGCCTGTTTTCTTTTATCCTCTTCGGCGAGGACTCGCCGAAGTATTTTGCCAGCGCCGCTTTTAGGCAGTTCATCTCTGAACTCCACTATCCTGGGGCGCTTATAGGTAGCCATATTATCCTTGGCCCATTCGATAATTTCTGCTTCGCTTATTTTGCCTTTAAATTCCGGCTTCAAAACGATAAAGGCTTTAATGGTCTCTCCCCGGTAAGAGTCAGCAATCCCTATTACCACATTCTCCATTACTCCCGGATGTTTATAAAGCAACTCTTCGACCTCGGAGGGAAAGACACTAAAACCGGAGCATTTTATCAGTTCCTTCGTCCGGCCAATAACTTTTAAATATCCTTCTTCATCCATCATGCCGATGTCGCCAGTGTATAACCAGCCGTCTCTAATCGTCTTTTCCGTTGCCTCCGGATTAAGCCAGTAACCTTTCATCTGTCCCGGGCCTTTGGTGATAATTTCACCTTCTTCGCCGGGTGCGACTTCTTTAGTTCCCGTTGCCAGGTCCATAATTTTCATATCGACCGATATGTGCGGTATACCGATAAAACCCGGCTTGGGCCGATTCACAGGGGTAACCGCACCGCCGGAGGTGAAATTTTCCGATAAACCGTAGCCTTCGCCTAAGGTGGCGTTGGGTAATAGCTGCTGCAATCGCCTCAGCACTTCACCGGGCATCAAGGCACCCCCGAACCAGGTTATGCGAAGACTGCTAAAGTCGTGCTTATCGATGTCAGGCCAATCAAGCATAGCGATTACCATAGTTGTGGAGGTAACCCATACCGTGGGTTTATAGTACTCGACTGCCCGGGCAAGCGTCTCAGGGTTAAACCGGACCATGATAACCATACGCCCTCCGGTAACCAGCGTTTGCCCCATAACTGCAATCAGTCCCAGTACGTGAAAAAGGGGGAGGACCGCCATGTGAATGTCATCCATGTTATACCTGAACCACTGGCTTGAGCCAACCGTATTATGGGTCAGTGCATAATGAGTACCCATAGCTCCCTTCGGGAGTCCGGTTGTCCCTCCCGTATATTGCAGAATAGCAATATCATTCAAACCGATGGGCTCAAATTCAGCCTGCCGCGGGGACTCACGTAAAAATTGGATAAAATCTATGGTTTCCGGAAAGGTTGTTTTCGGTTCGTTCATCTCAGGGGGCAAGGGTAAAACGGGCTTCTCCGGCATATAATCCCATAAAGAGGCTACAATGATGTTTTCAAGTTTTACGCGATCTTTTATCTTACCGACCTCAGGGTAAAGATAATCCAGGGTAACTAATGTCTCTGCCCCGCTGTCGTTAATCTCATATTCCAGTTCAGCCTGCTTGAACATGGAATTCAAAGCTACAACGATTCCTCCGGCACGGAGCGTGCCGAGAAAGCTTATGACGAACTGAGGACAATTTGCCAGGTACAAACCAACCCGGTCCCCTTTTTCCACACCGAGTTCGAGTAAGCCGGCAGCAAATCTATCTACGGCTTCATCCAGTTCTTTATAGGTCATATCAAACCCGTAAAAACTCACGGCTATCTTATCCGGGCCGGAAATTACATTATCTTTAAAATACTCCGGCACGGATTTCTTAGGTTGGAACGTTTTAGGAGTGCCCTTGTCCCATACTGTATACCATTTCTTTTCCATTAGCAGCCTCTTTTCTATTAGCCTGAAGGGCTATCGCCATATGTTAACATATTTCCCTAGAAAATCCCAAGACGATCCAGAGGAGCAATTCGAAAATCCGGAGAACCTGAAGTGGTATTATAAATGGATATAATTCAGGTGGTTCAATGGTCTAATTAGTACTCTAAATATTCATGGCTTTTAAAATTCCATTTGAAAATTTGTCTTAACATAAAATTAAAGGCTAAAATAAAGATAGACAAACAAAACGGAGGCGACTATGTTGGCAGCCAATTTGATTACGGAATTGAAAAAGATAGTCGGCGGGCAAAACATCCTGACATCTAAAGAAGATATGACTACTTATTCCTATGACGGCACAGCCTTCTGGAGCCATATGCCCGATGTGGTAGTGCTGCCGACTTCCGCCGAGGAGATTTCCCGGATAATGAAGCTGGCTAACCGGGAACAAATTCCTGTTACCCCGCGGGGCGGAGGTACTAACATCAGCGGCGGCTCGGTCCCGATTAAAGGCGGCATCGTCCTTTGCACTACCCGGATGAATAGAATCCTTGAGATAAATAAAACCAATCTTACCGTCACCGCCGAATGCGGTGTTGTGTTACAAGATTTGAATCTGGCTTTAGCAAAGGAAAAGCTATTTTTCCCACCCGACCCGCAGAGCTTTTTCGCCTGCACGCTGGGCGGTAATGCCGCCGAGAATGCCGGCGGTCCTTACTGTGTAAAGTACGGCGTTTTCAAGCAGTATTTACTGGGTATGGAAGTTGTACTGGCGGACGGCACGATTATGAAACTGGGCGGCCTTACGGCGAAGAATCGTACCGGCTACGAACTGATGATGCTGATGACCGGTTCCGAGGGCACGCTCGGTATTATCACCAAAATGAACCTGAAGGTAATCCCCGCACCACCGGCCGCCCAGACGGTGCTGGCTATATTCGATGACATCGGACAAGGTATCCAGGCCGTCCCGAATATTATGGATGCCGGCATCATACCGGCGAAAGTGGAGTTCGTCGATAATTTTATTCTCGGGCGGATTGAAGATTTATTCAAGCTGGGGCTGCCGAAAGACGCCCAGGTACTACTAATGTTACAGGTGGATGGTTCCCCGGCCGGGGTGGCCACGGAAACCGAACAGATGGTGGAGATTTTAAAGAAGAGCGGTGCCCGCCTGATAAAACCGGCGAAAGATGCCCAGGAATCAGCCTTTTTCTGGAAAGCCCGCAGCGGGGGGTTCGCGGCAATTTATAGCTCGGCAAGGACTGTTTTTGCCGAAGATGTAACGGTGCCCCGTGATAAGCTGGTGGTATTCTTAAAGAGGTTGAGTGAGATTACTAAAGAAACCGGCATCGATATTAATATTATCGGTCATGCCGGAGACGGCAATTTACATCCGTCCGTAGGTACCGACCCCCGGGACAAGGAGCACTTTGCCAGGGCGATGGATACCATCGACCGGATAATCAATATGGCATTGGAATTAGGCGGCGTGCTGTCCGGTGAGCATGGTGTGGGACTTGATAAGCAGCGGTTTTTGAAGCGGGCGATGGACCCGGC
Source organism: Dehalococcoidales bacterium (assembly GCA_016927955.1). Taxonomy (GTDB): domain Bacteria; phylum Chloroflexota; class Dehalococcoidia; order Dehalococcoidales; family JAFGLR01; genus JAFGLR01. The sequence goes on along the minus strand of JAFGLR010000145.1, from coordinate 26,723 downwards.
AGCGGTTGAGTTAATGAAAAAGATTAAAGCGATACTGGACCCCAATAACATATTGAATCCCGGCAAGATATGGGAAGAAGAGGCGAAGGATGGCGGATAAACTTCTGGAACTTAACCGCTTCAGCAGTAACCTCGACCAGTGTATGAAGTGCGGTTTCTGTGCCTACTGGTGTCCGGTTTACCAGGAGGAAAAACTGGAGTCTTCCTATGCTCGCGGCAAGAATATGCTCATCCGGAACGTAATGGAAGGCAAACTCGATTTTACCGCTGAACTGGCCGGTAAGTTGAACAAGTGTACCCTGTGTATGGCCTGTACGGAAAACTGCCCGGTAAAAATTCAGGTTTGTCCGGTAGTCGTAGCAGCCCGGGCGGATAGTACTCGTGCCCGCGGTATCAAATTCCCGTATAACATCATTTACCGGTATATACTGCCGCGGCGGCGGCTTTTCGGTAATATCGTGAAGTTGGCTTCGTGGTTCCAGTGGGCTTTCATGCCGAAGACGGAAGGAACCATACGTCATCTGGCTTTCTTCCTTTCGGCTCTGGGGAAAGGAAGACATATTCCTTCCATTGCGCCAAAATTTCTCCGTCAGATAATCCCGGAGGTGAATAAACCGCCTGCCGGAGTTGCTACCCGAATGAAGGTAGGCTATTTCACCGGCTGTGTGACAGACTTTGTCTATCCGCAACTCGGACAGCATATTATCGATTTTCTGACACGTCAGGGAATCGAGGTTTACGTCCCGCGGAAGCAGGGTTGCTGCGGGGCACCGGTTTTTATGGGTGCCGGTGATTTCGAGACGGGGCGTAAGATGGCAGATACCAATGTTAACGCTTTCCCGGATGTCGATTATATTATAGCGGATTGTGCTACCTGCGCGTCCTCGATACATGATTATGCCAAATACTTAGCGAATAACCCGGCACGCCAGGAGATTTATACTAATTTTGCCAGTAAGACGAAAGATGTAGTCGAGTTCCTGACAGATGTACTTAAACTGCCGGCGGAGGCTTTCCAACCGGCCGATGGAGTAGTGGGGAAAACGGTCACTTATCACGACCCATGTCACCACTGCCGTCATCTGGGTATTAAAGACCAACCGCGCCAGATTCTTAAATCTATCCCCGGGATAAACTTTATCGAGATGCCGAATGCGGACAAATGCTGTGGTATGGCGGGAAGCTTTAGCCTGAACTATTATGACCTGGCAAAAAAAATTGCCGATAGGAAGGTAGAGGGGATAAAATCGACTGGTGCTGATATCGTCGCGACCGGCTGTCCCGGCTGCGAAATCCAGCTTCTCGACGGTTCCATCCGAAACAAAGTGCCTTATAAAGTGATGCACCTGATGGAACTGCTTAAATAGCCGGATGTTGCGGGTAAAAATGAAGCGGCTCGCCTAAAAAGGCGAGCCGCTTCATTTGATAAATTATTGCGGGTTATTATATTAAATTTTTAACAGTTTTTGCAGGGAGTCGTCTTTTGCCACGTGTCCGACGACAGCCATACGAAGCTTGTCTTCGGTCAGTAGTTCCCGGGCAACATCCTGTACCTGTTGAGCGGTTATGGAATCGATAATATTTATCATTTGGTCGTCGGTTATTACTTTACCGGTAAGGATTTCCTGTCCGCCGAGCCAGCCGGAAACGGCATAGCTATCTTCCATACGCAGCCATAAGCGACCTTTGGACAATTCTTTTGCTTTAAGCAACTCAGACTCAGATACCAGTTCATTTTTAAACCGTACCAGTTGTTCCAAAATGGCGGAGATAGCCGTAGAGACTTTTTGCGGGTCGACACCGGCATAAATGACAATAGCCCCGGAATCTTTATAGTGGTCGATATAGCTGTGGACGGAGTAAGCCAGCCCCAAACGGTCCCTTACCTCAAGAAAAAGCCGGCTGCTCATACCGGCGCCGAGGATAACATTAAGCAGTGCCAGGGGGTAACGGCGCGGGTCGAAGAGAGATATACCCGGTAATGCCAGACAAAGGTGTACCTGTTCGGTCTTTTTCGGCTGAATGCAGAGCCGAGGGTTAGGTCGTTCTATATAGGGCTTATATTTTGCTGCCATACCATAGTTTTGCCATCCCTCAGTCGCCGTACTGATAGCGGAAACCATTTCATCATGGTTGACGTCACCGGCGATAGAAAAAACGGTATTAGCGGGGGAATACTGGCGCGAGACATAGTCCAGCATATCTTCACGGGTCATTGTACTGACCGTTTTTTTCGTCCCGGCAACATCTCTGCCCAATTGGTGCCCGGGAAACAAAATGCTGTCGGTAAGCTCATCAACCAATTGGGATGGGGAGTCTTTACTCCGGTTAATTTCCTCAATAATCACCTGGCGTTCTTTTATGATTTCTGCCGGGTCGAATTTGGAGTTGAGAATCATGTCGGTAAGCACATCCAATGCGAGCGGAAAGTGCGGTTTAGCCACCTTACACCAGTAAACCGTCAATTCTTTATCCGTTTCGCCGTTGAGGATACCGCCAACACCTTCGATAGTCTCCGATAATACCCGTGAAGAAGGCCGCTTTTTTGTACCTTTAAAAAGAATATGTTCGAGGAAGTGAGAGATACCCATTTCACGCTTTTTCTCATACCGCGAACCGGTTCCAATGAAAATACTAAGGGTAACTGAACGGGCATATGGCATACCTGAGGTGATAACGCGAATACCGTTTTTTAAGGTAGTTTTCTGATACAACGTGTCTCCTTTGAGAGTCTATAAAATGTTATATTATTATAAGAATAATCAACCTTGATGCTGGCAATTATACCATTAATTATTAGCAACGGGATAAGATTTCTGGAGACTATTGTAACGGTCTGGGCAGCCAATGGTCAACCATAGAGTTAACTAAGAAGAGATTACCATATCCTATATTCTTAAAATGATTTACTTTGCTTATAACTTATGATATATTCAACTTAAAATAGGTAAATTAGTAATAACGGAATTTCTATTTTCACCTTCTCTGTAAAAACTTGACCTTACACAGTATTGGCAAATAGTATAAAATAAATTATATCCCGTAGTATTATCCCTAGTGTAATTGTCTGGCTTTCACGGTTCAATTCAGGGAAAGGAGAAGCGAATGGCTAAACCTAAAGTAGCCTTTTACTGGTGTTCTTCATGCGGCGGTTGTGAAGAGACCGTGGTCGATCTCAACGAGGATATCCTTAAAGTAGCCGAAGCCATAGATATTGTGATGTGGCCGGTAGCGATGGACTTTAAGAAAAAAGATATCGCGGCGATGCAGGACGGCGAGATTGCCGTTTCTTTTATAAACGGGGCAATACGTCTTTCCGAGCAGGAAGAGATGGCGAAACTGATACGGCAGAAGTCCGGTCTGGTAGTTGCCTTCGGTGCCTGTGCTCACCTGGGCGGAATTCCAGGTTTAGCGAATTTCAATACACGGGAATCTATTTTCCGGCGAGCCTATTTAGAAACCCCCTCAACGGATAATCCAGACGGAACGTTGCCGCAGGAGAAGACAACAGTGGATGGAGTCACGTTGACCTTACCGGCATTCTATGATACTGTAAAGACCCTCGACCAGACTATTCCGGTTGATTATTACTTACCCGGCTGTCCGCCACCGCCCAATCTTATTGCCGACGCAGTAAATGCAATTCTCAGCGGTAAGTTACCACCCAAGGGCTCAGTGCTGGCACCTTCAAAAGCATTGTGTGATACCTGCCCGCGCACGGCCTCCAAACCTGAAAAGATAGCTATTAAAGAAGTAAAACGGCCTTACGAGATAAAGATAGACCCTGAAAAGTGTTTTCTGTTGCAGGGTCTGATTTGCATGGGGCCGGTTACGCGGTCGGGCTGCGGCGAGACGTGTATCAAAGCTAATATGCCCTGCCGCGGTTGTTTCGGTCCGGTGGATGGGGTGGTAGATCAGGGTGGTAAGGCTGTTTCGATGATTGCTTCACTGCTTGGATTAGATGCCGAAGGAACGCTGACTGAAGAAGAGGAAAAAAAGTTAATCAATAGTATTGCTGACCCGGCCGGTACTTTTTACCGGTTCAGTCTGGCATCCTCTCTGTTAAGAAGAAAGAAGATAGAATAGGAGCACCGGTAATGAAGAAAATAACGATTGACCCCATTACCCGGTTGGAAGGCCACGGTAAAATTGAAATCTTCCTTAATGATGCCGGTGAGGTCGATAAAACTTATCTCCAGATACCCGAATTGCGGGGTTTCGAGAAGTTCTGTGAAGGGCGTCCGGCGGAAGAAATGCCGCGCATAACCACGATGATATGTGGGGTTTGCCCGACGGCGCATCACATGGCGGCAACCAAAACTCTTGACGACCTCTGGCAGGTAGAACCGACTTCGACGGCCAGGAAAATCCGGGAATTGATGCATAACGCTTTTATGGCAGAGGACCACATTTTACATTTTGTTTTTCTCGGCGGGCCTGATTTTATCGTAGGCCCTGACGCCCCGGCGGCCGAGCGGAATGTTCTTGGCGTCATTGGGAAAGTGGGGCTGGATGTAGGAGTTAAAGTAATCGAGACGAGGAAACGCCTCCGTAATGTACTGCGAATTATCGGCGGCAAACCGGTCCACCCCAGTTGCGGCATACCGGGTGGGGTTTCAAAAGGCATTAACGAGGATGAGAGAAAGACGATTATCGAGGCAGGTGAATACGCGGTGGATTTCTGTAAAACAGCCCTCGGTCTTTTCAGCCAGATTGTTCTTAATAACAAAGAATACTTGAAACTGATTACGGGAGATGTTTATAAGCACCGTACCTACTACATGGGTATGGTGGATAAGAATAACAAGGTCAATTTTTACGACGGAATGCTTCGGGTCGTAGACCCCAATGGTAAAGAACATGCCAAATTCCGCCCTCAGGAATATTTAAACCATATAAGAGAACGCGTAGAACCCTGGAGTTATATCAAATTCTGTTATTTGAAAGACGTGGGCTGGCAAGGGTTTACTGATGGTGAGAAAAGCGGTATTTACCGGGTAGCGCCGCTGGCACGGCTGAATGCGTCCGAGGGTATGGCGACACCGCTGGCGCAGGAAGCCTATACCAAGATGTATGAAGTACTGGGCGGGAAACCGGTACATCAGACACTGGCAATGCACTGGGCAAGGTTAGTGGAGGCACTAAGCGCTGCCGAGCGGGTATTGGAACTCTCCCGCGACCCCGAACTCACGTCATCGGATATAGTAAATTTACCGACTAAGACGCCCAAGGAAGGCATAGGGGTTGTCGAGGCACCACGGGGGACGCTAATCCACCATTACCAGACTGATGAAAATGGTATTCTGACCAAGGTTAATCTAATCGTAGCCACGGTTAACAATGCGGCGCCTATCTGGATGTCGGTAGAAAAAGCCGCCAAGAGCTTAATTCATAAAGGGAACGTACCGGATGGAATTCTCAATATGATTGAGATGGGTTTCCGGGCTTACGACCCCTGTTTTGCCTGTGCCACACATTCCCTGCCGGGACGTGTGCCGCTGGAGATAAACGTGTATAATAAAAATAGAGAACTAGTTAAGAAACTGGAAAATTAGGAGAAAAAAATGAAAGAAAAAATCGAAGAGACACTAAATAAAATCAGGCCGGCATTGCAGGCAGACGGCGGGGATGTAGAGTTCATCGATGAGAAAGATGGCATCGTAAAAGTTAAGTTAAAGGGTGCTTGCGGCGGTTGTCCGATGGCATCGATGACTCTCAAAAATGGCATCGAGAAGATTTTAAAAGAGCGTATACCTGAGGTCAAAGAAGTCGTTTCCGTATAGTATAGTGACAATTGAAGACGAAAGTATTTAATGAATGATACTATCGTAAAGACAAAAATTATTATTGTGGGTATGGGTAATCCTATTCTTTCCGACGATGCCGTAGGTATCCGTTTAGCACAGTATCTAAAGAAGAGATACCCGGAACTCGAAGTAATTGAGACCAGCGAGTACGGCATTGGAATGCTGGATTATGTCTGCGGTTACGACCGTCTGGTAATCATCGATTCGATTAAATCGGGCGGGCAGGTGCCCGAGGTTTATAAGCTGGAACTGCAGGATTTAAAGCCGGAATCTTATTATCCCACCTCCCACGGGGTCGATATTGCCACAGCGTTTAATCTGGGGGAAAAACTGGGTTACCAAATACCCAGGCATGTTTGTATTTATGCTATCGAAGTGGCGGATAATACGACCTTTGCCGAAAGTTGCACACCGACGGTTGAAGCCTGTATCCCCTCTATTGCAGAGCAGATAATCAAAGAGGAGAACCTTGCCCGGTTAGTAACATAATCCCGGGCAGAAAGCGAGGCAGTATGGAAACACCGGAAGTTACTCAAGAGCTGGTTGGTCTCAAACTCGATGAAGAACAGTGCAGCCGCTGCTCAGTTTGCTATTCCCTATGTCCTTACGGAGCAGTAGTAAAACATGCCGAGACCGGGAAGACAATACTGGATATAGAGAAATGCCAGGTTTGCGGACTTTGTTATTCTAACTGCCCTTCCAAAGCCTTCGATGTTCTCTTTTACGATGTCGATTCGCTTGACCGCTATCTGGAGAAAGCCCGAAAACAATTCGACAGCGATAACCTGATAATTATGTGCAAAGGCAGTGCCCCGGATTTTACCGGCATAGAAAAGATGTTCGGTATTACTAAATTCATACCGCTATCCGTACCCTGTGTCGGCCGGGTGCCCGAGGAAGTATTGTTGCGGGCAATTCAGCAGGGGATTAATAAGATTAATATACTTGCCTGTGACGGAGACTACTGCCGCTTCGAACGCGGGAGTTCCGTAACCGGACGTAAGATAATGGTGTTGAACAATGTTCTGGAACAGCTCGGGTATGGTAAAGACACGATTACATTTAAGAAGAATACGCTCAAGGTAAAGGTTGATGCTGACCTGTGTATTTCCTGCGGAAACTGCGTGTGGTATTGCCCCTATCATGCGGCTACGCTGGATAGTACCGGAGTACACTTTGATATAAGTGCCTGCAGAGGTTGTGGCTTATGCGTGGCAATGTGTCCGGCCTTTGCCCTTGAATTGGAGCACTGGGAAGGCGATACACTTAAGACGCTGGTTACTAACACCGCCAAAAGTGCTACCGGCAGCCCGAAGATAATGGTTTTCCGCTGCCAGTGGGCGGCTTTCCCGGGATTGAATGGCAATTTACCGGCTAATGTTAACATTATCGATTTACCTTGTGCTTCGCGGGTCGATATGATGCATATTCTCACTGCCTTGCAGAACGGTATTGACGGTATTTTAGTAGTAGCCTGTTCCGAAGAAGACTGTAAACAGGAAAAAGCGGGCGGTAAAGCTAAAAAGACTGTCGAAAAATTGCAGAAACAACTCGCACAAATAGGGATGGGGGAAAGGTTGCACTTTATCACCGCGGCACCCCGTTTCCCGGGGCGGTTCGATACTGAACTCCAGAATTTCGCGCAACAAATAGCTGGATTACCGGTAAAGGAGAGAGTCTAATGATAGTCACAACACAAAAGCCGGTTGACGAAATACTGGACTTTATTGCGCCGTATAAAAATATTTTTATTATGGGTTGCGATGGCTGTACCCAACCGCCTCGTGGCATACGGGAAGCTATCACAATATCGCAACTGTTAGAACTGGCGGGAAAATTAAAGAATAAAGAATTCGTCTTTAAGACGGGTACCTGTGCCAAACAGTGCGATTCGCATCTGGCGGCCGAAACCGTGCAACAGAGTAACCTGCTGGGTAAATTCGAAAAGCCGGATGCCATATTAACGATGGCCTGCGGTCTTGGCGTGCAGATGCTGGCCGGTATCGACCCATCAATACCGGTATTCCCCGCTCAGAATACCCATTTCATGGGTGCGGAAGAAAGGGAGCAGGGAACATTAGAAGAGAGATGTGCCGGCTGCGGCGACTGTGTGCTGGCAATTACCGGCGGGATTTGTCCGGTAGCCCGCTGCAGCAAGGGGCTGCTGAACGGTGCCTGCGGCGGAGCTAAAGAGGGCAAATGCGAACTTAGTCCGGAGAGACCCTGCGGTTGGGTATTGATATACGACCGATTAAAGGCTCAGGGCAAACTCGACCAGCTCAAAGAGTTACGTCCGTTACGCGATTACCGTGTTACAGGCTGGAAAGTAACGGTATAATTTAGCTATGTAATTAATAATATCCGGATATTTGGCTGAGAGAGGGATTCGTCCCTCTCTTTTGGTTTATGGTATAAATAGCTAACGGTAATAAGATGAAATCAGTAAAAATATCGGTAAAGGGCATTGTCCAGGGCGTCGGCTTCCGTCCGTTCGTTTACCGTCTGGCCAAAAAACACCGTCTCAAGGGGTGGGTGCGGAATACCTCCGGCAGAGTCGAAATCGAACTCGAAGGTAACCAGCTTTCTTTACAGGCTTTTACGAAAGACTTGAAAGCGACCGCACCGGCAGCGGCGAGAATTGAAACAGTCCGTTCGTTATCTCAACCCCTGCGAGGTTATACCTCCTTCGAGATAAAAGGAAGCGAAGCGGAGACAGGGCAATACCAACCGGTCTCGCCGGATATCGCTACCTGCAAAGATTGCCGGCGGGAGATATTCGATGCGGCCGACCGCCGTTACCGTTACCCCTTCACGAACTGCACTAACTGCGGACCGCGTTTTACGATTATCGAGGATATTCCTTACGACCGTCCTAAGACCACGATGCGCCGGTTTAAGATGTGCCCGAAGTGCCGGAAAGAATACGAAAACCCGGCCGACCGCCGGTTCCACGCTCAGCCGAATGCCTGCCCGGTCTGCGGACCGAAATTAGAACTGGCGGATAATCGGGGTAAACCGGTTGCATGTAAAGATGTTATTAAAAAGGCAGCGGTACTATTAGGAGCGGGGAAGATACTAGCTGTTCGGGGGCTGGGTGGGTTTCAACTGGCCTGTGACGCGACGAATGAAAAAGTAATAAGTTTACTCCGGGAACGGAAACACCGGCCGTCGAAACCTTTTGCCGTTATGCTGTCCGGCATTGCCGATGTAAAAAAGTATTGCGAAGTATCGGCGGCAGAAGAAAAGTTGCTGGAGTCACCGGAAGCCCCGATTGTGCTGTTAAGATGGTTAAAAAAAGGCAAAATTTCTGAGTCGGTGGCTCCTCGTAATAAATACCTGGGCGTGATGCTGCCGTATACCCCGCTGCATCATCTCTTAATTATGGAAGCAGGTTCCCCGTTGATTATGACCAGCGGTAATTTGAGCGAAGAGCCGATTGCCCGGGATAACGACGAGTCAATATACCGGCTAAAGGGCATTGCCGATTATTTTGTTCTGCATAACCGGGATATTTACGCCAGATATGATGACAGCGTCAGCCGGGTGGCTGACGGCCGGCCGCAGATAATACGGCGGGCACGGGGATATGCTCCGTATCCGATTCTTCTTCCGTATAAGTCAAAACAAATCCTGGCCTGTGGGGCAGAAGAAAAAAATACTATTTGCCTGACGCGGGACCGGCATGCCTTCGTCAGCCAGCATATCGGTGATTTGGAAAATGAAGAGACTCTGCAACATTTTGAAAATACCATCGAACTATATAAAAAAATGTTCCGTATTCAGCCGGAGATAATGGCTTACGATATGCACCCGGAATATCTGGCAACGAAATATGCCCTGAAGATGGGGGCAGAACTGAAATTAGTACCGGTGCAGCACCACCATGCCCACATTGTCAGCTGTATGACGGAAAATAAAGTAAAGGGACCAATAATCGGGGTGGCTTTCGATGGAACAGGCTACGGACCGGACAGCCATATCTGGGGCGGTGAGTTTTTACTGGTTGACCGGCAGGGTTTTCAGCGGCTGGGACACCTGGAAAATGTGCCGCTGCCCGGCGGTGCCGCGGCGATTAAGAAACCGTACCGGATGGCATTGAGTTATATTTACACCCTGTTAGGAAAAGATTATCCTCTCGAAGGTCTACCGCTGGCTAAATACGCATCCGAGTATTCAATTATCAAGCAGCAGATAGATAAAAAAATAAACACACCGCTGACATCCAGTGCCGGCCGGCTGTTCGATGCGGTGGCGGCGTTATCGGGTATCAGGTTGGAAATCGATTACGAAGCACAGGCGGCTATCGAACTGGAAATGGCGGCACCCGATAATATTCCGGAAACTGGAAGTTATCCGTTTTCGATTACCGCTGGGAACGTCAGGATAGTGAAACTGGAGAAATTAATTACTGCGGTAATCGGGGACATTAAAAACGGTGTCACGGCCTCGCTGATTTCTGTTAAATTTCATAAAACCATGGCAGAGATTATTTTACGGATGTGCCGGATATTAAGAGAGAATACCGGTATCAATCAGGCAGCTTTAAGCGGTGGAGTATTCCAGAATATATTACTGCAAAAACTTACTCTTGAAGCATTGTGGCAAGCGGATTTTAAGGTATTTACGCATCACCTCGTACCGTGCAATGACGGCGGTATTTCCCTGGGACAGGCGGTGGCGGCATCGCAGGTTAAATTAAAAGCCATGAAATTGGTATAATGAAAAGTGATTTAAGAATATTTTTAATATTTAAATTTTGAGGTGTTACAGTGTGCCTGGCAATTCCGGCGTTAATTAAATCAATCGAAGGGAAAGAGGCCGATGTGGAAATCGGGGGCATTTCCCGCCGTATCAACGTCTGGCTTACTCCGGAGGCTAAAGTGGGCGATTATGTGCTGGTGCACACCGGCTATGCCATCAGTATCGTAGATCAGGAAGAAGCTGAGGAAACGCTTCAAATGTTCCGGGAAATGGCAGAACTGGAAGGTGCGGAGTGAAGCTGGTCAGCGAGTTCCGCGATTCAGCCCTGGCAAAGGGGTTAATCTCCCAAATTAAGCAAAAGTCTCAGAAGCCGGTGCGGCTGATGGAATTTTGCGGCAGCCACACGGTAAGTATTTTCCGTTACGGCATCCGGCAGGTCTTACCGCCGACCGTGGAAATGGTTTCCGGACCGGGTTGTCCTATTTGCGTAACCGCTAATTCCGATCTGGATAAAGCCATTGCCCTGGCTAAATTTCCGAATGTGATTATTACAACCTTCGGAGACATGATAAAGGTTCCCGGCAGCCGCTCGACACTTCAGGAAGTCAAAGCAAGCGGGGCGGATGTGCGGATGGTCTATTCGACAATGGATGCCTTAAAAATCGCCGGCGAGAATCCGAATAAATCAATAGTATTTTTGGGCATCGGTTTCGAGACTACGACACCGACTGTCGCTGCATCTATTTTACAGGCGGAGGAATTAGGCTTAAAAAACTATTACGTTTACTCCATGCACAAAATATGCCCGCCGGTAATCCGGGCACTCCTCGATTCCGGTGAAGTTAAACTGGACGGATTAATCTGCCCGGGACACGTTTCCGTCATTACCGGTGCCGGAGCGTGGGAGTTTATAGCTAAAGAGTATGGTATTCCCTGTGTGGTGGCCGGCTTTGAACCGCTGGATATTTTACAGTGCATTGCGATGCTGGTAACTCAGATTGAAAAAGGCGAGTCTAAAGTGGAAATTGCCTATCGCCGCAGTGTTCATATGGAAGGTAATTTACAGGCCTTGAAACTGATGGAGCATGTCTTCGAACCGTCTACCGCCGACTGGCGGGGCATGGGCAGTGTGCCGGGTTCCGGTCTGAAAATCAGGAAAAAGTATCAGCGTTTTGATGCCGAATATAATTTTAAAATCAAGCCGGGCAAAACGGTGGAGCCTAAGGGCTGTATTTGCGGTGAAGTCCTGCGGGGAGTAAAAACTCCCTCCGAGTGTAAGTTATTCCGTAAAGCCTGCACACCGCAGTCTCCGGTTGGCCCGTGTATGGTTTCGTCAGAAGGCACGTGTTCAGCCTATTATTTATTTGGAGAAGATAATGGCGAATAAAATCCTGTTATCTCACGGCAGCGGTGGGAAAATTGCTCACGACCTTATTGAAAAGAGCTTTGTAAAAGCTTTTGACAATTCTCTGCTGGCAAAGTTAGATGACGCGGCGGTTTTTGAAGCTAAAGGTATGCTGGCTTTCACGACGGACAGCTATGTGGTAAATCCTATCTTTTTCCCAGGCGGTGATATCGGTAAATTATCGGTTTGCGGTACGGTGAACGATCTGGCGATGGCCGGGGCAAAACCTTTATATCTTTCGCTGGCTTTCATTATCGAGGAAGGCTTGCTGCAAACAGATTTGGAAAAAATCGTAGGCTCGATACAAAAGACGGCGAAAGAGGCCGGCATTCAAATTGTTACCGGCGATACTAAAGTTGTGAACCGGGGCACTGCCGATAAAATATTCATTAATACGGCGGGTGTAGGTCTGGTTCCGAAGGGCGTGAATATTTCCGGCAGCAATGCTAAACCGGGGGATAAAGTGATTTTAAGCGGGCATATCGGCGACCACGGCATTGCCGTAATGAGTAAACGCGAAGGCCTAGGCTTTAAAACCAGGCTGGAAAGCGACTGTGCTCCGTTAGGCGGCCTGGTAGCTGCCATTCTGAAAGCCAGTACGGATATTCATGCTATGCGTGACCCCACACGCGGCGGCCTGGCGACAACTTTAAATGAGATAGCCGAACAGTCGCGGGTGAATATTAGAATCGAAGAAGTAAAAATACCGGTGCGGGAAGAAGTGCTGGGAGCCTGCGAGATGCTGGGTTTAGACCCGCTGTATGTCGCTAACGAGGGTAAATTAATAGCGATTGTCCCTCCGGAAAATGCAGAGAAAGTCCTGACGGCGATGCGGAAGCATAAATACGGTAAGGATGCGGCTATTATCGGTGAGGTCAGGGCGGAACATCCCGGGCAGGTAGTGATGAATACCGTATTGGGTGCTTCGCGAATTGTCGATATGCTGGTGGGTGACCCATTGCCGAGGATATGTTAGTAATTATTTACCATCAGTTTCAACTTAAGAGTTGTTATGGATGAATTATAAATAACCCAGAGTATATTCGACCTGGTACTGAATTATTCTTAGAAAGTATCGCTGTGGAATAGAACATAATATAAAACATTTTTAAAGGTAAAATTAATACGTAATAAGCTTGTAGTTATGGCTTTGAGATTTGAGCTTTAGTTTTCCTCGTTCTATAATAATCCCATGCTTTGCTCTAATGATAAAACCGAAATGACTCCCGTGGAAATCGTATCCCACTACGGCCAGCGTATCACTCTCGACCAGTGCCCCGAATGCGGCGGTCTCTGGTTCGATAAATTCGAGTTATACCGCGCTAAACTCGACCAGGCGGATAAACTGGAAAATATCGATTCTGCCCGGCTTACTAATCCCACCTTAATGAAAAATTACAGGCTCCTTTGCCCTCGGGACCGTGCGGAACTCATCCGGTTCGATGATAAATATTTCCCCTCGGGTATAATCGTGGCTAAGTGTCCCGTTTGTGAAGGTTTCTGGCTTAACCGTGGCGAATTTACCAAATATCAGAAAGCCCGCCGGGCGTCAAAACAACCCCGGGAAGTCATCATTACCGAATCGAACGCACAGTTGGAAGAAAAGATGCAGCGGATTCTGGCGGATTACCAGAGTAACAAAGGCAGCGATACGCTTGCCCGTCTGGGTAATTTCCTCTCCACTCCGGTAGATACCGTCACGATGAAACCGGTCGCTTCCGGTGATACAGCCTCTGCCGCCGAACGTACCATTAGTACTGCCATGAGTGTGCTAATGCTGGCCTTGAGACTTTTCTTAAGGGTTTAGCCCGAAAGGATATTATATACGATGAAAATCTTAGTCCTTCTCGCCCATCCTGACAAAACAAGCTTCAATCATGCCATTGCAGAAGTAGCCATAGAAACTTTAACTGCGGATGAGCATGAGGTAGCTTTCCATGACCTTTACCGCGAAAAATTTCCAGCAACCCTCCCTGTTCAGGAAATTCCTAGAGGTGCTTCTTTACCCCGGATTATAAGCAGGCATTGCTCGGAGGTTGTAAAAGCGGATGGGATTATCATAATTCATCCCAACTGGTGGGGACAGCCCCCCGCTATATTAAAAGGTTGGATTGATAGAGTCCTTCGTCCCGGCGTAGCTTACACCTTTGCCGAGGGCGATAGCGGAGATGGAGAATTAATCGGCCTTTTAAAGGCAAATATGGTGATGGTATTCAACACGTCAAACACACCTGTTGACAGAGAATTGAACCTTTATGGCGACCCCCTTGAAACTCTATGGAAGAACAATATGTTAATATCCTGCGGGGTAAAGAACTTTTACCGGAGAAATTTTGGGGTCATCGTTACCAGCACGCTTAAACAAAGACGGATATGGCTTAAAGAAGTCCGTGAAATTACGAATAAGTGTTTTCCGAGAGGCTTATAAAAAAGGGCATCTGCATTCAAGTCTGCCCGTTCGGACGGCAAACTTAAAGACTATTACCTATATCAGGAAGATTTCCGAAGCGGACATTCTCCCGATTAGTTTCCAATCTGTATTAGCTCTATTAACAACTTGTTCGGTAATATAAAAAAGGCCACTCTGGTAGCGTTATTGGCTCCCGTTTTATAAGTCTCATCATAGCCGGCACATTCCACCGGTGCACAGACCATCTTAAATCCTTTTTTTAAAAACTCAGCGGTTAATTTATCGATATCATCAACTTCAAAGCACAAATGGTGCAGCCCGCCGCCTTTATTATTCAGAAACTTAAATATGGGTGAATCTTCACCTGCCGGTTCGAGTAATTCGACGTACACATCCTGTCCTTCACCGGTAGTTACAAAGCTCGCTTTAACCTTTTGAATAGGGTCTGTGCCCGGTATCGTCGCCTCTGTAAGCCCCAGGCTGTTAAAAATCTCAGTAGCCTCCGGGATACTTGGAGCCACCAGGCCGATATGGTGCAGTTTGAACATTTTATTCTCACCCCAGCTATATTTTGTACTCGTCTTCCAGGACTCTCTATTCTTATTGAGAGGAATAATCAGGCAAATATATACGGTCATTGTCGAAGTTAACCGTATGGCATATTTAATATTAAAATATCATTATTGATTTAACCTGTTGAACATGGTTAACCTTTAATCTATTTTAACATTCCAGCCTAAAAATAGTAAATCCGGCTTTATTTCACAGCCGGATTTACTTTAAAATTATAACTTAACTATTTCGCGTTATTTTTGGTTCGACGAAGATTCCAATACCATTTGGGCGATATCCTTCACCTTGAAGGTCTCCTCGGCCTGCTTAGCTTTAATAGCGTCATCGAACATCTGCAAGCAGAACGGACACGCCGTCGTAATCATATCGGCTTTAATATCCATAGCCTGCTGGACACGGCTCTCGCCCATCCGCATACCTTTTTCTTCCAGCCACATCCGTCCGCCGCCGCCGCCGCAGCAAAAGCCCCGCTTCTTGTTCATTTCCATTTCCAACAAATTCATACCGGGCATACTCTTGAGAATCTGGCGCGGCGGCTGGTAGATGTCGTTATGCCGCCCGAGATAGCAGGAATCATGATAGGTCACCTTACCGAAGCCACTGGCAGCACATTTTATCTTGCCGGCTGCGATTAGCTCATTGATATACTCAGTGTAATGTACCACTTCAAAGTTGCCGCCGAACTGCGGATACTCATTTTTCAGCGTGTTAAAGCAGTGCGGACAGGCTGTTACTATCTTCTTAACGTTATAACCCTTCATAACTTCGATATTCTGCTGTGCCATCATCTGGTAGAGGTACTCGTTTCCCAGACGGCGTGCCGGGTCGCCGCAGCAGCTTTCTTCCGGTCCCAGAATACCGAATTTTATCCCTGCCTGCTTCATCAACTTGGCGAAAGCCTGAGAAATCTTAACGCTACGGTCTTCCAGTGCCGAAGTGCAGCCTACCCAGAACAGGATATCCACTTCGGCATCTTCCGCCATCGTCTTCACATCCAGGCCTTCCGCCCAGTCGGTACGCTGTTTGGTCGTGCCGCGCCACGGGTGGCCTCTCTTTTCGATACTCTCCAGCGCTCCCTTGGCAGTTTCCGGCATCACCGATTGTGCCAGTACTAAATTGCGCCGCATATCGACTATCTTATCGACATGGTCTACCCAGACCGGACAGACGGTATCGCAGGCACCGCACGTACTGCATGCCCAGATTTCATCTTCCGTTACCACATTACCGGGTAGTGGAATATTAACTTCCTCGGAAACCGTTTCCCCCTTATTCTTTGCGGCCACCATTTGCGGCCCTACTTTAAGGAGATGTTTTTTCAGGTCCTGAATTACCTTTTTCGGATTCAACGGTTTTTCGGTATTATAAGCCGGGCAGAGTTCCTGGCAGTTACCGCAGACCACGCAGGAAAACAAGTCTAGGTTCTGTTTCCACGTAAGCGTATCCGC
Organism: Dehalococcoidales bacterium; assembly: GCA_016927955.1. GTDB lineage: Bacteria > Chloroflexota > Dehalococcoidia > Dehalococcoidales > JAFGLR01 > JAFGLR01. The sequence continues at coordinate 10,379 of JAFGLR010000145.1, read as the reverse complement.
CTTGCAGGCAAAGGGGTCTTCTTTCTCCATCTCTTTTTCTACGTCGATGGTTTTTAACACACCCATCCGCTGCGGATTCCGTAATATACCGTTGAAGATTGAAGCAATGATATGGGTGTATCTTGTGTAAGGTATAAGGATGAGCACTAATACTACCGTTAGCCAGTGTGCCCACGAAAAACCGAGATTCCAGCCTATTATGTGAGTGTTGCCGACGAATAAATTGCTAATCCAGCCGCTGATGGGCGGTAGAATAGCACCGAACTCCTCAGGGAAGTGCCCGGCGGCAATCTTGGTTGCTATCTCGAAAAAGTGGGTTATCGGATGTGTCAACACGGAGAACAGGATAATACCCGCTTCCCAGGTCTGTTCGCCCTTAAGACGGTCCGGACGGACTATATAACGCCGTATTACCGCCCATAAGGCACCGATGAATACGAAGGCTGCCATGAATTCCATTACCCAAACGAAGTAGAAATAGAAGGCTGTATCTTCCAGACCTACCAGGCCCAGACCACCGGCCAGTATGATGAAGAAGAAGTAGAACAGGATGGAAACGAAGAAGCCCCAGACCATTAACGCATGTCCCAGCGGAGCAAAGTCTTTTAACCGGAAATTCTTTAACTGGCAAAGCTGACTGAGGATATAGGCCAGTGTGTCCCAGATTTGTCTGAAGGGACTTCTTTTATCGACTTTCTGGCCTAAAAACGTATATTGCCATAATTGCCTGAAGCGATACATAAATATGCCGAGGGAAATCAGGAATACCCCCCAGAATAGAACGTAATATAGGACTGTACCCGGCATGATATTAACCCCCCTTTTTCGGAGACTCTAATATTATTCCACTCAAGTATCCGGATAAGCTTCTCACTTCTAAAAGAACCACTGATTGCTCTTAAACGATAAACCTATCCGGGAATTATCTCAGGATTATATTAAGTGATTATTTCACTAATTATAGCATTTCGTATCGGACATTTCTAGCCCCGTTATGATAATCCGATAGGCCGGTAAGGGCACCTTAACAGGACGAAAAATATATCTGTACGAGATTGACTTGCCTTATAATGGGTGATAAAATTAATATGGCGTTTAAAATACGCACTATCAAAATAGAGGCATACCGATGTTCCATCCAAGAGCCGCGATGCTGACTCTCTACGGAGATTATGTTCTCCACCGGGGAGGGGAAATTGGGATTGGTAGTCTGGTCAGATTACTCAACAACTTCGGTTTATCGGAACAGGCCATCCGGTCTGCTGTCTCGCGCATGTGCCGTTCCGGTCTTCTTAAAGCCAGGCGTACCGGCTCCAAAAGTTATTATTCCCTCACCGGTGACGGCTATAACCTGCTTACCGAAGGTGCCCTGCGTATCTTTCAGCGCAAGAATTCAACATGGAACGGCAACTGGAATATCGTCACCTATTCCATACCGGAACGCCTCCGGCCGGCGAGAGACCGGCTCCGTCTGGAGTTAGTCTGGCTGGGTTACGGGCCTCTTGGCGAAGCCACCTGGATTTCTCCTTACGACCTGACCAAAGACGTCAAAAACCTGCTACGCCGGCTTAAAATCGAGGAGTACATTCATATATTTAATGCCATCCATCAGGGCGGTACCAACCCGAAAAAAATCGTTTCCCGCTGCTGGAACCTGAATAAAATACACCGCCAATACGCTGATTTCATCGCTGAGTACCGTCCGAAGCTCGCCGAACATATGCAGCGGCTACAGGACGGAGAAACAATTACCCCCAGCGAGTGTTTTGTCGCCCGTTTTAATCTTATCCATGAATACCGTAAGCTGCCCTTTTTCGACCCCGATTTACCCGCGGAATTGCTCCCCGCTGACTGGCTGCGACCTCAGGCAGCGGCTTTATTTGAGGAATACCACGGCTCCCTCACTGAGAAAGCAAATGAATACTTTGACTCCGTCACCGGTGATTACCGGGAAACACCGGCAAATACCGGCCGTAAGCCCCGCCGCCGGAATAAAGTAAATACCGGGAAGCATTCCCCGGTTTCTTTCCGGAGACAGGTGCTGAATATGAGTACGGTTCTGCCATCATCGCAAAGGATATTTATGAGTTAAGAGTTATGGCGAAAACAGATATGCTAACAGTCGAAGAGGCATTGAATAAAGTCCTCAGCAATACGAAAGTTCTGGAGGCGGAAACCAGACCTCTCCTGGAATGCCGGGGTCAGGTACTGGCGGAAGACGTCATTGCAGATATCGATATCCCCACTCTGGATAACTCCGCCATGGATGGTTTTGCGGTTCGCGCTGAAGATACATCAGGAGCCAGTTCTCAGTCACCCCGTACATTAAAAGTCATCGATACCGTTATCGCCGGAGCGATTTCATCACACTCTGTTACCGGCGGCACCGCTATCAGAATTATGACCGGGGCCCCGGTACCATCCGGCGCCGATAGTGTCGTCCCCTTTGAAGATACCGATAAACAAGACCGGAAGGCTGATGAGGTCGCAATATTCCGTGCAGCACCGAAGGGCAACCATATCCGCCGCACCGGCGATGATGTCCGTAAAGGTTCGCTGGCCGTATCCAGGGGTACTATTCTTAATCCGGCCCACCTCGGCTTACTGGCTTCAGTGGGTAAAAGCCACCTTAAAGTTATAAGGCGGCCGCGGGTTGCCGTATTAGTTACCGGCAATGAGCTGGTCGAAACAGGCTGCCCTTTGTCTCCGGGCAAGCTTTATAATAGTAACTCTTATACCATAGCTTCTCTGGTAACCAGATATGGCGGTATCCCCGAGGTACTCGGTATCGCCAGAGACAGTGAAGACTCTCTCGGCCCCCTCATGCACCAGGGGTTACAGGCTGATATGCTTATTACTACCGGTGGGGTTTCGATGGGTGATTTCGATTTGGTCAAAGATATCGTTGAGAAAGAAGGCCGCGTTATCTTCTGGAAAGTTCGTCTGAAACCCGGTAAACCGGTCCTTTTTAGTATTTTCTCGGTCGGCAACCGCGAAGTCCCCCATTTAGGCCTTCCCGGCAATCAGGGAAGCTCTACAGTTACCTTTGAGGTATTCGCTCGTCCCGCTATATTAAAGATGTCCGGTAAAACCAATTTCGAAAAAAGGATGATTCAAGCCATATCCGAGGATACACTGAAAAACGATGATGGGAGGCGCGTGTATGCCCGGGTAGTGGTCGAACGCCGTAGTGACCGATATTTCGCACGCACTTCGGGGCATCAGGGCTCCAGTATTTTAACTTCCATGAGCCTGGCTAATGGGCTCGCTGTCGTTCCGGAAGATAAACCGCTGGTCAAGCCCGGCGATACCGTAGACGTTATGATGCTGGATTGGGGTGGGGAGGATTTATGATGATACCGATTATTTCCTTCATCGGCAGTTCCGGTTCCGGTAAGACTAACGTGCTGGAAAAAGTAGTCACCGAACTTAAAAGACGCAGCATTAGGGTGGCTGTCATTAAACATTCGCATCATGATGCCTTCGAGTTCGATAAAGACGGCAAGGATAGCCAGCGCTATAATGCCGCCGGTGCCGAGACCGTCATCGTTAGCGGTCCGCAGGAATTAATGCTAACGCAAAAGACCGGCCGTGACCTCAGCATCGATGAGGTTACCCGCCTAATCGACCCCGATATCGACCTGATACTCACGGAAGGCTTTAAAAATGCCGCTACCCCTAAGATTGAAGTTCACCGGAAGGTAGTGGAACCGAAATTGCTGGCTGAGCCGGAGCAGTTACTGGCCGTCATCACCGACGAACCGCTCGATATTAAAGTTCCGCAATTCGATGCCTCGGTAAATAATACCGTTGCCCTTACTGACTTAATCGAAAGATGGCTCTCCGACCAGCCGGAAAAAGAAATCGTACTCTTTGTAAATAAAAAACCCGTACCGTTAAATCCCTTTGTCCGGGATTTTATGACCAGAACCTTAAAAGGTATGTTCTCCAGTTTAAAAGGAGTAAGCCGGGTTAAAAATTTCCAGGTATTTTCCCGGGACAAGTCTTAAATTAAAAATCAGTTTTCCGGCTGATACCGGTCTGTTTGCCCGCCGGAATGAATAAGAGAAGCAATGATATGGTAAGAAAAGAAACGGAACACGCTGAACAACTGAAAAGAATGTATACCGCCGATAACGGGAGAATCCAGGGCAAAGGCCCCTGGGCTAAACTGGCGTTCTTCTGGTTTATCCTATTTCTTTCCTATAAGTGCACCCGCCGGTGTAAATACTGTTATGCCTTTAACCAGGTCGGTGATGAGAATCAGATGGAAATGGATGATAAAACCTTTGCCCGGCTGCTGGAATGGATTCCGGAAGTCTGGCGGGCTAATAATATTAAAGTAAACGCTATAAGTTTCCTGGGCGGTGAGCCTTTATTACGCACGGACAGAATCAAACAGCTGATGGATGCCGTCTATCAAAACACGGATGGTATGCCGGGTAATGTATATACCAACGGTGATTTGGTGGATTCCGTAAATTGGAACGACCTTGAAGATATCCAGTGGTTTTCTATAAATATCACAGATATCAGGATTCCGGAGTTGTCCCGCCGGATGAAGATAATCGCCGAAAGGTCGAATACGAAAGGCCAGACCATTACCGCAACACTGGATGATGAAAATCTGGCAAGGGCTCTTGATATCGCCAGATTCGGCATCGAAAACGGTTATCGTCTGAGATTTTACCGGAATTTATTCCGCGGCGTTGACGAAGAATATAAGACCCGATTATTAAAGAAATACCATGAACTTTGCGATTTGTTTGAAAAGTATGTCGTTAAAGGCTATAACGTCCATACTACTTTTTTACTGGATACCTTGATTCCCACCTGGGATGATGAGCCTTCGCCGTATCTTTGCGGTAAGAGTATTGCCACCGTCTACCCTGACGGCTCTATCGGGCCCTGCCTCAGAAACCAATCGTTTAAAACCGGTACGATATTCGACCCCGACCCGATGAGCAAACTCCAGTGTTCTACGTTCCAATACGACCTCGGACAACCAGACGTACCCGAAGACTGTAAGTCTTGTGAAGCCCGGGCCGCCTGCCAGGGAGGGTGTCCGTTCGATAAATTATTATTGACCGGTAACCGTTCTGGTAAATCCGTGGTTTGCCAGATACATAAAGAAATTATTCCCCGATTGAGAAATTTGGAAAAAATAAAGAATGAACGGAAATGTAAAACGGTTTAGAACCTTTTCCGGACACTGAGAAAGGAGAATTTTTACTGTAATTTTGTAAAAAATTCAAATAGAAATGAAGCTACTAATGATGTTACAATTTGACGACATTTACCCGGATAGTTTTATGAACCCAGTATGTAGAGGTGAGGAAAAATGAGATACGCAGAAACAGGTTATAACCTGGAAATTGATTTGGCGACAGGGAACATCGAAAGGGTTGAAACCGACCCGAAATTGATGGAACGCCACCTCGGCGGACTCGGTACCAGTGTTAAGTTGCACTGGGACAGAGTCGGTCCTGAAGTTAAACCATTTGACGCGGAGAATCTGCTGATATTCAGCAGCGGTCTGTTTAACGCTACGCCGGCTTTCAGTGCTAATCGCACCGTGGTTACCTTCGTTTCGCCCCAGTCGGAGTTACTGGCCTACCCGATGATGGGCGGCTTCTGGTCTTCGGAATTGAAATATGCCGGATATGATAAAGTACTACTGAAAAATAAGTCCCCGAAATGGGTTTATATTTACATCAATAATGATAAAGTGGAAATCCGCGATGCCTCTCATTTAAAGGGGAGAGGTGCTCTGGAAACCCAGGACCTTATCCGGGCAGAGTTAAAAGACCCGAAAGTCCAGGTGGCTGCCATCGGTCTCGCCGGCGAAAACCGGTGTTATACCGCTTCCATCGAGCAATCCCGTTCCAGTGCTTCACGCCTTGGCGGCGGTGCTGTGATGGGAGACAAGAAGGTTAAAGCTATCGCCGTCCGCGGTACGAAAGACATCAACCTTTATGACGGTGAGAAATTCAATGAAATTATGAAGGGCGTTACGGAATACATCAAGTACCGTAATGCCTATCCCATACCTCACGTTATGACCATCCTGTCCGGTATCGGTTCGCCGCAGGAAATGAAACACACCGATGAAAAGTGGCACAGTGAGAACTTCATGTGGGGTAATGCCCGTGTCCGCCGCCGCGACTTCTGGACGCCGGAACACGCCGAGGACTGGACGACCACTCAATTAAGTGCCATCAAGCGTTTAATTAGCTGCTTTAACTGCCCGCAGCAGTGCGGCGCGCTAATCTCCTATAAAGATACGCCCAGATACATGGCCAAATGTTTCGGTAAACTCACCTATTCGATGGCCTCTATGGTCGACCGCCTCGACTTCAACTTCAGGATTCTCCAGCGGGCTACCGAATATGGTATGGACTCTTTCTCGACACCACAGATTCTGGCTTTCGCCGTTGAATGTAAAGAGGCCGGCGTTTTCACGGATAGCGATTTCAAAGGCTGTCCGGAAGATAAAGAAGGCCGCTTCATCTGGCTGCTCGACCGGGTCGCCAACCGCGAAGGCATTGGCGACATTTTAGCTGACGGTACCTGGTGGGCCGCTCAAAAACTGGGCAAGGTAGCTCAGGAATTGGCTCATAACACCATCAAAAAACATGAGCAGCTACCCCTCAAACTTAGTACCCTCGACCCTCTTTACTTCCTGATGTACTCGACTAATGAAAAAATCAGTATCACCCAGATTGAAGGCAACTGGCCTCAGGGAGCTTTCCCCACGATGGAACAAAGAGAGGAGTTCGTGAAAGACTGGCCTCAGCTTCCCGACCCAAGCTGGAAACAGTGGTTACTGGAATGGGAGCCGCGGGGTGAAAAAGGTATTCCTTATTACCCGACTCCTGAAATCGCCTCGCAAATCGTAGACTGGATGGAGATGCTTCATAACATCGATGACGCCGTCTGCATGTGTGCCGGTATGTCTTCATTCTGTTTGAAACCTCCGTATCATATACATAATTTCCCGAAACTGATTTCGGCCGCTACCGGCTTGGATTTGGACGAGACCAGTCTGAAGAAAATTGTTAATCGCAGCCGGAACTTACACCGGGCTTATAACAACCGCCGGGGTATGACCAGGGCTGATGAGAAGCCGCCCCAGGACCACTGGAAGAACCGGTTCCCTGAGTTAGAAGAAAAGCTTTTGGATACGTACTATACCTTCAAGGGCTGGAATAAAGATGGCATTCCGACCAAAGAACGATTACATGAACTAGACCTGGACTATGTTTACGAAGACTTACAGAAGAGAGGTATTTACAAAGATGGCCAAAGTCAAGAAAAAGATAAAAACAATTAAAGTCGACGCTGATAAGTGTAACGGCTGCCGTTCCTGCGAGATAGCCTGCTCTTCATTTCACGCTATCCCAAAATACAGCAGCAATAATCCGGCCCGATCCCGCATCCAGGTAGTCACCAACCGGTCTAAAGATATCTGGCTGCCGGTTTTCGCAGGTGAATATACCCCGGCCGAATGTATGGGTCGGGATATATATATCATCGACGGCAAGGAATACAGCGAGTGTGACTTCTGCCGGGCTGTTTGCCCATCGAGGGATATATTCAAAGAACCTGATTCCGGTCTTCCTCTTAAATGTGATATGTGTGAAAGCGACCCGCCGCTGGAAAAGCCAAAATGCGTCGAGTGGTGTTTGAATGATGTTTTGAAATACGAAGAAACAGAAGAGGAAGTCGAAGAATCGGAAACACCGTCAGATATGGAAATCGGCCTGGAATCGATAATAAACAAGTATGGCATCGATAAAGTAACCGATGCTGTTGCCCGGTTATCACAGAAAAGCGAGACTAAAGCCTGAAGAAAAGGATAGACGACTATGGAGATTGTATCCCCTTATAAAGAAGCGATAGACCTCGTAAAAGAGACCGGCGGCGAAACTAATAAATTCTGCTACCAGTGCGGGATGTGTGACTCCGTTTGCCCCTGGAACAGGGTCACAAATTTCAGTATACGTAATCTGGTCAGACAGGCCACTTTCGGCCTGCCGGAATTCGAAGGCGAGGAAATCTGGCGCTGCACCACCTGCGGCACCTGCCCCGATCGGTGCCCCCGCGGTGTCAAGCAAATAGAAGTGGGCGTATCGATACGCCGTATTGCTACGGAAGCCGGTATCACACCTGCCTCCATTCACACCGTTTCTGCTAATCTGGGCGGTGAGGGCAATCCCCTCGGTGAACCGCGTAAAAACCGCGGTGATTGGGCTAAAGACATCTCTGTCAAGCCCTTTGCCGAGGACATGGAAATCCTGTATTTCCCCGGCTGCTATCTTGCTTATGACGGAAGATTAAAGAAAGTAGCGGCGGCCACAGTTAATATCCTCAATAAAGCCGGAGTTAATTTCGGCATCCTCGGCGACAAAGAAAATTGCTGCGGCGAAAGTATCCGTAAAACCGGCGATGAAGAGTTATTTAAACGTCTGGCTAAAGAAAATATCAAGACCTTTATCGATGCCGGCGTCAGGAGAATCCTTGTCTCTTCACCTCATTGTTATCACACCTTTTTAAACGAATACCCCGAATTTAAAGTAAACTTTGAGATTGTTCATATCACCCAGTATTTACAGGAGCTTATAAGCCAGAGACGGCTCAAGCTCGGTAAGAAATATGAGAAGAAAATTACCTATCACGACCCTTGCTACCTCGGCCGCCACAATGGCATATACAATGAACCGCGGGAGGTGCTGAAACAGGCTTCCGGTAAAGATGTTCTGGAAATGTTCGATTCCCGCCGGGAAAGCCTTTGCTGCGGCGGTGGCGGCGGCGGCATCTGGATGGACCGCAAGAAAGGCGAACGTTTCGCCGATATCAGGGTTGAGCAGGCAGTCGCTACCGGCGCTGAAGTGCTGGTCACCGCCTGTCCCTACTGCATTATTAACTTTGAAGACAGCCGTTTAACTCTGGAGAACTGTGATGCTCTGGAAGTTAAAGATATTACCGAAATTGTCCAGGAAGTAATTTAACCCCGGGACAGAGAGGACGGAAGAATGGTAAACGAAATCGAAAAACTTTGTAAGAGCTTCGATGGGAAGTTCGGAGATGTGATGGTCGTCGGCGGCGGCATTAGTGGTATTCAGGCCTCGCTTGACCTGGCCAACTCCGGCTTCAAGGTTTATCTTGTCGAGAAACTACCCTCTATCGGGGGCCACATGGCCCAGCTCGACAAGACGTTCCCTACCAACGACTGCTCCATGTGAATACTTGCACCGAAACTGGTCGAGGTCGACCGGCAGACAAACGTAGAAGTCCTGACTTACACCGAAGTCGAGAAAGTCGAAGGTGAAGCCGGGAACTTTAAGGTAACCCTTGTCAAAAAACCGCGGTATATCAACGAAGATAAATGCACGGGCTGTACTACCTGTGTCGAGTACTGCCCGGTAAAATATCCTGACCAATTCAACCAGGATATTTCCCAGAATAAGGCGATTCATATCTTTTTCGCTCAGGCGGTTCCACTAGTCACCTATATCGATGAGAGCTGTCTCTACTTGAAAGATAAGAAGTGCCAGATATGCCAGAACGTTTGCGAGAATAATGCCATCAATTTGAATCAAAAGCCCGAAAGAATTGAAGTTAATGTCGGAGCTGTCATTCTGGCACCCGGCATAGAACCCTTCGACCCCAAGGTAAGGGAAGACTACCGCTACGGCCAATTCCAGAACGTAGTTACCAGTATGGATTTCGAGCGGTTGCTGTGTGCCACCGGCCCGTACGAAGGCGAAATCAGACGTGCCAACGACCTGAAACACCCCCGGAAAATCGCCTGGGTTCAGTGCGTCGGCTCCCGGCAGGTTATCGAAGGCGGCAACAGCTATTGTTCCGCCGTTTGCTGTACGTACACGCAGAAACAGGTCATTCTGGCAAAAGAGCACGACAACAATGCGGAGTGCACGATATTCCATAATGATATCCGGTCTTACGGTAAAGATTTCGAACGGTATTATGAAAGAGCCGGCAATCTGCCTAACGTCCGGTTTATCCGCAGCTACGTTAATATCGTCAAAGAAGACCCGAAAACAAAAAATGTTACCATCCGGTATTCTACGCCCGATGAGGGCGTTAAAGAAGAAGAATTCGAGATGGTCGTACTGTCCGTTGGCTTGAATCCGCCTACCGATTTCAAGAATATTGCCGAAAAATTCAACCTTGAACTGGAGCCTCACGGCTTTTGTAAGATTAATCAGATTAATCCGATGGAAACTTCCCGACCCGGCGTTTTCGTCAGCGGAGCTTTCCAGGGTCCCACTGATATTCCTGAATCGGTCTTTACCGCCAGTGCCGCAAGTTCCCAGTGCGGCGAACTCCTCAACTACCGGCGCGGCAAACTGACT
>JAFGLR010000015.1 GCA_016927955.1 Dehalococcoidales bacterium | reverse complement strand
CGGAACTAGGCACTTTAGTTTATGAGCCGATGGGAACCGTGCAGAACATCGAGACGTACTGGGGTAATAATTAAAGAAAAACTCCTCTATTTTTTCGAACTGCCAATGGAGCAATAGCCTGATCAATATCTATCGGAATTTGGGCGGAAGCGCTCGCCGCCCCGGATATTCCGGCGTCAGTGATTTATATTATGGTTTGGATTAATAACCAGAGGATCGTTTTTAATATTTACAGTATCCCGGATATATAAGCGTAACGGTTGATTGCCGATGTTCTTAAACAAACGCCGTAAATTTAATTTTATTTTACTTGTCAGCACACTGGTTATTTTAATCACTACACTGTGTGCAAGCTGTGTTCCTCGTGACGATACCAATCGCCGGATTAATGCTATCGTAAAGGGTAACGTTTTCAGCATTGCCGGTTGGGAGTTCAAAACCCTAATCCATGAGATAAAACCATCCGGTATTGCCGAGGTTACTGCGGATGATATCGAAACGGTAAAGCAATATTTTACACTATCGGCACAGATAAACGCGCTCGAAGCGAAGCGAAAGGCCGGTCAGGCTCTGAGCGGCACCGATGCATTATCGGCAGAGGATGAAGCGACCGAAGCAAGTTTGCGGGCACAAAAAGACGCTTTAACAGGCCTAGTCGAGGCGATTCTCGAGCGGCAAATCAGGGATGTGCTTACCGAGAACGGTATTTATAACCCGTTCTGTGGGAAAGTCCGCTTTCCGCCGGCCAATTTCAAGCTGGCTACACCGCCCAACCTGCTGATTATTTCACCGCGGGAGAAAATCGAGCGGACGAGAGATATATTGATGCTGCCGGATTTAGCGGCGGGAAAAATAGTATCGTTGGAAAATCAGATTCAGGCACTGGGAGTCTCGGTGATTATCGAGCCGCTGGGCGGTCTTGGAGCGACCTTTCCCACCTTCGTGCAGGACGATGCCGGTCTGGAATATACCCTTAAAGTGGCGGTGGAAGAGTGGCTGCACCAGTACCTGACGTTCCAACCGGTCGGGTTTAAATACGTACTGCACTCGCTGGGAATTAAGAAAAACTACGATATCGTGACCATTAACGAGACTATTGCCGGTATTGTCAGCGATGAAATCGGGGCACAAATATATGAAAAGTATTACGGCGGCGAGATTACGGTGAATAAATCGGCTGAAATAAGTCCGCCATCGTTCGATTTTAACGCCGCGATGCGGGAAATCCGTATCACCACGGATAAATTGCTGGTCGAAGGACAGATAGAAGAGGCGGAGCGGTACATGGAAGAGCAGCGGCAGTTCCTGGCGACTAAAGGATATTATATCCGGAAGCTGAACCAGGCGTATTTCGCTTTTCACGGTTCGTATGCCGATTCGCCGACCTCGGTCGACCCCATCGGGACGAAGCTGCGGGAAATCAGGAATCAGGCCGACTCGATACAGGAATTTCTGAGTATCGTGAAGGGGATTACCACGGCGGGCGAACTCGACGAACTACTTAAATAATAACCAATAACCAAGATGCAAAACCCTAAAAAACACCAAGTAGTATCTTTTAGACATATTTCCAGAAAGAAAATCCGCTGGCAGCCGGTTAGGTCCGTTCATGGCTCCGTATTTTAAAGTGCAGTTTACTATATCTTAGAAATATCCACACCATGATTGGCAAAGAAAGTGAGGTTACCGGCGTTTCCGGAAAGTTCGTCCACTGGGTCGGATGGGTCATTTGTGTAGTAATATTCTGCAAAAGGTTTTGGCCAACAGCGTTTGGAACAGGTCCCAGCCCAGCCGCGAGTGGTAAAGGGATCGAAGAAAAACTCCGAATACTGATATAGCACGATAAATTTGAATTGAGAAAGCCTCCATCGGCCGTCGGTGCTTTTTTCGAAACGGTGCTCGTAAACTGCGACGGCAGGTTGTGCCCTATAAGGTGGGTACTGCTTGGGACCACCCTCCAGAGTATTAAGCATTGAGAAGCCGAACTCTGTACAGGTAGCAATGGCGTTCTTACCATCCGGTGCTACCTCAACCAACGGGGTTGATACTGTATGGACGCCATGGGTTTTAACTTGCTTCCAAGCATTTGTATCCATTAATTTAGCGAATATTGCGAAGCCAGACAACCCATATTTGATATTATAGCGGTCATACGGTTTCTCGTGCACAAGCAACCAATGGGAAAGGTTAGGAGAATCCACCGCGAGATATTGCTCAAACCATTCTGCAGCACAACCGTTCTGTATATAGGTCACCCATGCAGCTATAGCATCCTCAATCTCAAAAGAGTCTTGGGGTGAAGGGTTGGGGCAGAAGTCTAGGGGATACTCATTCCATTTATTTTTAAAATTAATGAGCCCCGTCGATTTGTTAGTATCCACTGAGCGATATGGAAGAGTCAGGAGGTGTTCTAAGCGAAATTCGAGATACTTCCAAACACCATTCTCCTTAATAAAAGTCTGATTAAATCGGCAGATGCGCCATGCCACCGGGTAAACAGGACCCTGTAAGCCAGACTCTGGGCCTAGTATGTCAAACATCATTGACAGCCACCAACCTCGTGCTGTCTTACCGTCAGGGGCAATCTCTATAACCGGGGCATATGTTGCAGGCACTGATAAATATAGGTCAGCGTTAGCTTTTTCGCGTGCATCTAATTCGGCGAGAGCTAAGCTTATTTCATCCCAGCCACGCTTTTCCCCTTCATAAAAAAGGTGAGGTAGCCCGAGTACCGCGTCACTCGAATGGCAAAAATCTCCTGCGGCGTCACGACGGTTATTAAGCGTCCATCTAGATTGAAGATTCCGTATTGATATCCAGTCAGCAGCATTCGTTGCGTCAGAATGTCCATCGGGCTGGTGTAACGGAAGACCGAGGGTAAATACACCGGGCTCGAGCTTCGGATCGTAGTCAGAGGGTATCATAGATTCCAGTTCGTACCACGTGAGCTTTTTGAATTTCCAGACACCATCGTCAGCGACCATATCAGCATCGAGGCGGCTTATATAATATTGGTATTTGTACGGCGGGCAGTCCTCGCCAGGTCGAAAGCCATAGATATCGAAGGATGTCGTCACCCAGTAGGCACGGATAGAACCATCGTCATTGAAGCGACTCATGTGCGAATGGGGAAGATGAATGGTTCTGCAGATATTCTTACCGCTAAACTCCTTCTGTTGGGAATCGAACCATTCAATTATGGATTCGCTTCCTCTAATAACAATTCCCCTGTCAGGAAGTTCGAGAACTGTATCGTTGCCCGCAATGAAAAGTTCACGTCCAATAAGTGAATACTCATTTGCGGCAAAATAGTGGACTAAACGCCCGGCAGTATTTTGTACGAGCACTCTTGGAGTATAATTCATTTCTTCCTCCTCTTTCTCCAGCCATTTTAATCCATTAATTCTTACTATATCTTAATTGGGAGCAGTATAAAACCACACCAGTTATCTGAGATATTTATCCAAACGTTAAGTTATAAAATTACTATTTAGGATTCAACTTCTATACCTAACAACTTCACTAATCGGCCTACGTGAACTGCGATAATTTTTAATTATGCTATTTTGATTAGGATATCCTAATCCAATACCAGTTATAATATTTAAATTATCGGGAATTTTTAATCCCTGTCGGAGAACATCCTGTTGAGCTATAAAGGCCATAGCTATTAGAGAATCAACACCATAACCCTGAGCCGCGATACAAATAGTTTGAGTAAATAACCCTATATCTAAATTTGAAGATAAAGCCTTATCCATACAAGTTACTACCAGAACCGGTACCCCAAAAAGCATAGAACCCCACTTTTCAATTACTTTAAAGGAGGCCGGATCATTTGGATTCAATCCTAGGAAGTTAATCATTTCATTTATATTAGCGGCCATTCGTTTCAAGATGAAATCAGGCAGTTGTGTTGGCGGCCCAAAGCTAGCTATTCCATTTTGAAAACGTTCTTGATATATCCTGCGAATATTATCGAGCGAAGCACCAGTGGCTACGAAAACTTCCCATGGTTGTCCATTGCCACCGGAAGGGCTATGAGTGGCTAATTCTAGAATTTTCATTATTACATCTTTTGGAACAGGTTTGGAACTGAAGTCACGAACGCTATGTCGATTTAAAATAGCCTCAATGACGTCCATTTAACACCCCCTGTTTTATTTATTGTTAGGATAACATAATTTTAAATATTGTATCTATCGCCAAATATTACTCGTTAATAATGTTTTTATGCCCAGACGGATAAGATTAACGAAACATATTTCCAAAACAGAAGTATCTTGTTTTGATGTCTGCTGAGACACATATAAATTACTTCAATACACCTTGCTGGTCAAGAGCAATTATCTCTTCATCCGACATTCCCAATATTTTAGAACAGACGTAAAACGTATGTTCTCCCAGACAGGGAGATGGTTTGGTAATTTCATAGGGAGTTTCCGATAATAAGTAACTGACCCCACCGAGTATCGTAATTTCCCCCATTTCAGGATGCTTGACGTTCCACCAGTAATGTCTCCCATCGAGGCTAGGATCATTAAACAACTCAGGGATAGTCCTGACTTTCCCAGCCGCAATTCCGGCCTCTTGTAATGTTTTCATAACATCTACGGAATTATATTTTAAGGTCCATTCTTCAACAAGATTATTTAGTTCATCTTCGTACTGCTTCCTCCCCATTAGGTCTTTAAATTTTTCATCTGTGGTCCAGATGGGATTTCCAAGTACCAAACAGAAACTTTCCCATTCTTTATCAGTGAATATTGCTATAGCACACCATTCATCGATACCTTTACACTGATAGACTCCATGAGGGGCACCGCAATAAGACTTATTACCGTTTCTTGTTCGGACAGTCTTATTTATGGTATAGTCCAGAACCGCAGGAGTAAGAAAATGTATCCCTGCTTCCAATTGAGATGTATCTATAAACTGACCTTTGCCTGTTTTCTTCACAACTTCCAGAGCTGCCAAAATAGCGGTATTGGCAAACTTGGGTGCTATGTAGTCTGGATAAGGTCCAATATATATTGGCAATTTATCCGGCCAGCCACTTAACGCGGAGAATCCGACGTAGCCAACAAGATGTGGACCAGCTCCTGCGAAGGTACGGTAGGGTCCAGTTTGACCCTGTTGAGATGAGCTGACGACGACAGCACGCGGGTTAATGGTATTTATCTCAGCAAAACTCATTCCGAATCTGTCCATAACCCCAGGACGGAAATTATCCACAATTACATCAGCCCAAGCTATTAACTTTCTTTTTATTTCGGCTGCACTCGGGTTTTTCAAGTCCACAGATATAACATATTTTTCAGGATTTGTATATGCATATACCCACGACCGATCAGGGCTGGGTTTCTTATCTTTGAAAAAGCCCATCGTTCTGGTTACATCCGGGTACTTCTCACTCTCAATATTAACTACCGTAGCCCCATGTAAAGCAAGAGTCCGAGCTAGTATAGGACCGACCCCAGCCGTAACGCAAGTAAGGACGTTAAGACCACTCAACGCTTTTTGTGTTTTAAATTCAACTGGTCGCTCTATAATTTGAGGAGTGGTGGAATCTTCTAACTCTTTTTTAAGCTTCTCATTATTTTCACCTATGGATGGCGCACGACTAAGCTTAACTAAGGGGGTAAGTGATAATTTACAGAAGTCTCCCGGATAGGTGATAGACTCCCCGATTGTTTCATCTTCAATGTTATGCCAAAACTTACGGCTTTCTAATTGTTCGTTAATAAGTAAATCGGATATTTCACTAACTTCATAAAGTTGTATGTCTCGCTTAAACGCTTCTATCTGTAACTCATCTTTTGTGTGATTATTAAAGAAAATGCCAATAGCCGTTACTAGATTATCTATATCCTCTTTACTTGCTTTAGCCCTATCCCATACCGACCAGTCTCTGCCTTTCATAAAATCGATATCGGCATTTTTCTCTGCCATCCATTGGGCAAGATGCAAATTGGTTCTTGAACCGACCTGGCCACCTAGAATCACATAGGTAACAAAACCGTCTTTACATCTCCATATACTCGGAGCCGGGACTCCAGCCCCGAGGCGTGTAGCGTTTCCAATTCTTGTCGGCACTTGTCCGGTTTCTATTACAAACGGAAATGATATAGAAATTATCCAAACTAACGAATCCATAACCGATACATCGACGTGCTGCCCGATACCCGTTTGCTCTTTATAATGATAGGCTATCATTGTACCCTCGGCTGCTTCAGTCGATGCTAATAAAAAACCCTGAGGCACGCTCACCCGTACCGGAGGACGATCCGGGTCGCCCTGTCCATAAAGCACACCCGACATGGCCTGAACAATTAGATCCGATCCCTTATATTTAGAATACGGCCCCTTTTGCCCAAAAGGAGTTATGGAGGTCATAATGATGCTTGGGTTGATTTTATGTAAGTCTTGATAGCCAATGCCGAGGGAATCAAGATACCCCGGTTCGAATGATTCTAAAATAATATCCGATTTTAAAACCAGTTTTTTAAATAAATATTTATCCGAATCATTATGCAAATCGAGAGTTAAGCTACGTTTGCCAGTGTTATAAGAAAGCCAATTTAAGCTCCGGTTAGGTCCCGGAACATCATGAACAAATGGAGGAGAATATCTACCAGCGTCGCCAGTCGGCGGTTCTACTTTAATAACGTCGGCACCTAGGGATGCGAAAATCTGACCGCACAAATACGTATTACAGTCGGTCATATCCAATACTTTTAGACCATTTAATGAACTATTATCCATAAATACCGAATCCCCTTTGTTATTAATTAATTTTAGCTTAGCAAATTTATCTTTCTTATATTAGTTTGAAAAATTTCGATAAAAAACGGGCGACTGACTGTTCGGAAAAACCGTTTCTTTTTATTTGTTCCGGCGGCGATCCTTTTCTTATGTCGATGCCGTTTGTAAAACCTTAATGACTTTAAGACCACTATTCATATACCTTTTTCCCTATAGAGCATTTTTTGGTACTAAATATTTAGTTAAGTCTTTCTTTTAGGATAATAATCGTTTTTCAATGAATTGGGAGAGAGTAAACTTTACTTCTTCATCTCTCCATTGTCTCAGGTCTACGTTACTCCCGGGAATCTCGCATACCGGTATGCCGGCTTTTTCAAAAGCCAGCGTTTGAAGTGATGGAGAATCACCGCGATCCTTAAATCTTACTGCACCATTACACTTGTGTAGCTTTGCCTCTTTCACTAAAAACTCATTGTTTTCTATTCCTAGAAATATATTGCGACCCGCTATAGCTCGTAGAGGATCGTTATTATGAACATTACGTGCATAACAGTCTGCACCAAGAGAAAGATACATCGAAGCCACAAAAGTCGCCCCATATTTCTCTTCGAAGTACTGATAAAACGCAGTGTTAGTCCAGAGTCCTACCGATAGCCACATCAGCCTGATCTTTTCCTTTGGATAAGCGGCTTGCCCGGTATCTACCCTTTCTTTTACCTCTTCATAGAACATCTTAGCGAAGTCACGTGCCTCTGGAGTTCCCCGATGCCACTGTATTGGTGTATAACTTGAGAGTTGGTCGGAAAGGGTTACCGGGCAAGGAACTGTCTTAGCAATCAAGTCACGCGCCGCCTTAAAATAGTCTTCCATTTCATTTATCAAGCTATTGACCTCATTTAACCTTGATAAGCTAAAACGAAGTCCGGTAGTCAATTCGATAAATTTGATAAGTTCTTTATATTGTTCTACTCTAAAGTCTAGGCTTTTAGGATCGATAATTTCATCCCAATGGTCCCTTATCTTTTCCCACCACCGTGGTGGTAATGGGGTATTAATCGGGGCAACTATCTCAAGTGGGAAGCAGGGACAGCCAATCTCGCGAGCCCATATCTCTTTTAAAGTTAAACATGGATCCCCGATAGTGCTTCCTATTATGATTGCTTGTTTTGGTAAACCTCCCCAAGGCGCAATTAAAGGATCGTCCTCTAAGGCAACAGCTAACCCTAGTGAACCATCGTAGTGGTTCATATCCCAGTCCTTTTCAGCCAGTATGCTACTGTAATGAGTAGACATTCGCTTAGCAGCAATAATACCTATCCACCATTGAGTAACTATGGCTGGCATACCGAACGCAGTGAATATTTCCTCACATTCATCAGCATTACAGATACCATATGGGATACCCTCCTTTGCCTTTTCTCTGATCTTCATGAACCATTCTTTCTGGTAAGCCTTTACTGCTATGGAGCTTCTTAATTGCTTGTAGCTCCTCGGCATCTGTTCTTGCCCATTACTCATTTCATTCACGTTCATTATCTTCTCTTACCCTTTCAAAGGACTAACGTTGTACTGCTGTAATAAATTCCTTGATATTAGCTTTTAAAGTCTCGATCTCAGCTACCAAATAGGGCTGTTTTTTCAAGTATAGACTGGGTATTCCTTTCGTTTCCAAAGTCTTTATTTCGTCGGGAATGTCCCATGCTTGGGAATCATACTCAACACTGTAAAAAACAGCTCCCTGTGCTTTTGCTCCAACAGCGCAATTTACACAATAATCTACCCTACCGCTCATCGGATGAATTCGAGAGCAAGAGGGCTTGTTGTGATACCGGTCGACTATCGCCTCAAATAGCGGCGAGATTGCCGTATTAACCGGTACATCAAAAGAGCGATTGCCCCAGCAATTGTCTTCGGCAACAACCGTGGCACCGCAGGATTCTATAATTTCATACAACTGTAAATTATCTAAAGGACTACCACTTACAAACATCCTTACGCCATCTCTACTGGGAAGATCCTCCGCTTCGCCCAGATATGCCTGGAGTAACTTGTTGTGTTCTTTTTTGAGCATAAACATAGATGTGCTGATTATCTGCAGGGCTTCCACCCCAGATATCCGAGGCGGATTGGACATCCTGAGTCCAGCAACTTTCTTTAAAAGCATTTTATTTTTATTACCTATGGCTATCGCCTGTGACAGCGATTCATCTGAAATGTGTTGCCCCGACCACTCCTCTAACTTAGTTTTAAACTCGAGGATTCTTTCACGATTATACTGCTGGCTTAAGTAGAATGTCGTATGGAGGTTGTCTAAAAAATATAATTCGGGAAGTCTCAGGATAGTATTAGATAACTTGGTACTTAATAGTTCCGGATAAATATTGTGAATTGAGTCTCGAGCGTGAGGAATAACTAAAAAGTCTAGAAAATCATATTTTCCGGTTAATAGCATACTAAGCATAGAAAGTGTAAACCCTTCCGGGGGTGATAAACCTATAACATGTATATTATTTTCTTCTGTGCTAATATTCGGATCACCGCTAATTCGAAAAGGAAAGAAGCCGGCGGCTGAAATGAGTTCATCTGGAACATTGTTACAGAAATAACCGACTACTTTCCCTCCTTTATTCTTCCATTCTCGGGCAGCCATGTCACGTTGTTGATAATTATGTTGTATTGTTTCGAAAGCTTTCATTATTATTTTCCTTTGAAATTAACTTAGCTTACTATTTATTTTAATTCTGCGTATGTTTTTTAGTATTAACATGTTAACATTAGAATAATTGCTTTAAATTCACTTAAGGATTATTGAATTGCCAAATGATATTCTTGCTTATTTATTAAGCAAGAATATGCTATTTTCGTTTCAAGGCGTGAATACTCATTTGCGGCAAAATAGCGTGCTAAACGTCCAGCAGTATTCTGTACGAGCACTATTGGAGTAAAATCCATTTGATTTCCTCAACATATAGTATTAAAATTCTTATTAGAATTCTTTAACGATTATTATATTATACATTACGATTCAAATTGTCAAACAAGTATGTTGTTCGTTATGGATTTTTATAGTATCATTACCAACGTGGTCTGGTTAATATTAACAAAATTGGTATATTATAATAATATATTCATAAAAAGGTGAGGAAATGGAAAATAATTTAAGTAGCAATGAAGATAAAAACAAAGAATCCTCAATATTGAATAGTCCTGTTATTAATCTTGTAGCACTACTAGATCAAACGAACGATATCATATACCGTGCACAAGAGTTGGAAATTAAAATACATAGAATTACTTTGTCACAAGTTAAAGTAATGACCATTCTACTTAAAGGTGACGTAAAAAAGGGGGTTTCACTAGCTGATTTATCAAAACTAATGTTAAGAGAACCAAACTCTATTACAACTCTAATACAACGTATGGCAAAGGCAGAATTAATAAAAAAAAGGCGAGATAAAAAAGAAAACAAGATCTTTGTTACCATAACGGTAAAAGGCCGCAATTTGATGATAAATAAAGTAACTGGTGAATCATTAAGAGTAATAGTATCTGCATTGAACGAAAGAGAAATGCAAAATTTAAGAATATGTCTGAATAAGCTACGTGAAAAAGGTCGGCAAGTGCTTGGATTGGACCTTAAACCACCGATTTTGCGATAGCAAATTATTACATACAGTTAGTTTGATATTTATCGCTTTGCTTTTAACAAAGGAATTTATTATTTCCTAGCTTTCTTCTGAATATGCTTTATACATCCTTCCTACTAGTAATAAGTACTCGCACATAAAGACAAATTATTCTCTTTACAACTAAAATAACTCCGAAATTCTATATGTATAAAATGGCATTTGACAAACTAAAATGTATGTCTTATAATGGGATTTCTAATAGGTATTCCTATAAGAAATTTAATACGACTCTGTCTAACCACAATTGGACATTAATAGCGCACCAGAGTAGATGACGCGGCAAAAGACCTTTATTACTTTTCTTGAAAGCTAGAGCTTTTAGATTGAGTTCATTAAGGAGGAATAAATATGACCAGATGGGGGATGGTAATTGATCTCAAGAAGTGTGTCCACTGCTATGCCTGCATGATAGCCTGCAAGCAGGAGCATTTTTTACCGCCCGATACTTTCTGGTCGCGGCTAGTTATCAGTGAAAGCGGGGAATATCCCCGAGTAAGAAAACTGGTATATCCGATTTTATGCAACCAGTGCAAAACGGCACCCTGTGTAGATGTTTGCCCATCCGGGGCATCCTTTATCCGAGACGATGGAATCGTTGACATCGATGCGGATAAATGCACAGGTTGCCAATACTGTGTAATTGCCTGCCCATACCAGCAAAGGACGTTCTACACCGGTGATAAAAAAGAGTATTTCCCAGGCCAGGGCAAAACTAAACTGGAATCAATCGGCCGGGAGCTTTATCCACTACAGCCCGCAACCGTCATAAAGTGTAATTTCTGTAAAGAAAGAATCGATAGTGGGTTACAACGAAATCTTAAACCGGGGAAAGACCCAGAAGCAACTCCGGCCTGCGTGAATATATGTATGGTAAAAGCCAGACATTTCGGAGACCTGTCCGACCCTGAGAGTGAAGTATCAAGACTTATTGAAAGCCGGAAAGGCTATCAGCTTCACTCGGAATGGGAAACCGATCCCGCAGTTTATTACATTGACTAACGGAAATTCGGGAGGAGCAGGAAATGCAGCTACATAACTGGATGGTTAAATATACGCCCCAGACAGTCTGGATCCAAAATAAGGGCATCTTTGTATGGCTTTCTCTTTATGCCGGCATCTTAGGCGGAGGAGCATATTTGGTAGCCCTGGTCTTTGATAGCCACTGGGGCATGTTTATCAGCTGGCTAATCATTGTCTTTATTAAAGGCGGGTTGCATATAGCTCATGCCGAAAGGCCTTCTAAACTCTGGATGATGGTTCTGAAACCGAAAACATCCTGGATTTCCCGCGGCCTGATAATTACGCTTGCGCTGGCTGTGGCGGGAGCAACACAATTGGCTTTTTCTTTCTGGCTGCCCGGCACCGTTGGAGATATATTTTTCAAGGTGCTAACTGGATTTGCTGCCTTCGGAGTGATATTATACGCCGGATTAGCCCTCAGTAATATTCCGGGGATTCCTTTCTGGAATTCGGCGGCGCTACCGATATTGTTTATCCTTTGGGGTCTTTTATGTGGATTTGGTCTTGTTATGGTTATCAACTCAGTCGGCTGGGTTGCTCACTTCCGGACGTTAATCACCGGTAACCTAATCTTGTTAATCGTCTTAATAATTACCCAAGTATTGTTTTTATGGACAACCCGTGCTTTGCAATCAGCGGGTAAAGAGTCGGCCCGGGAAATTCTACAAGGGAAATACGCCGTATTGTTCTGGGTAGGCGTAATCGCTATCGGACTGGCTTTGCCGCTTATCATCAGTGCAATAATATTTATTACCTTCCAAACCCCTTCTCCATTACTTACGGTAATCATTTTTATTTCTGCACTAGTCGGTAGTTTATCAGCGACCTATTGCATCATGAAGGCAGGCTATTACAGACCGTTGTTTATAGCACGAGTTTGATTTTCCGAACAGTTGCAGCAACGGTAATATTTCCAGGGGAGGCAGTAAATGAAGACAAAACGGGAAGTTAATAAAAAAACGGAAATTGTCGAAGATGTATGGATACCGACACAATGCCACAGGTGTATGGCAGAGTGCGGACTACGAGCCCACCGTGTAAATGGTGTCGTAGTTAAACTGGAGGGGATTCCAGAAAGTGCTGTCGGTGCAAATGGGGGACTCTGTCCTAAAGGGCTGGCTGAACTTCAGGTGCTTTACGACCCCAACCGTTTAAATGTTCCACTGAGAAGAACAAATCCGGAAAAAGGGATTGGGGTCGATCCTAAATGGGTGGAAATTTCTTGGGAAGAAGCTCTTGATGAAATTACTTTTAAATTAAAAAATACTATGGATGAAGACCCAGGTAAAATTTTGGTTCAATTTGGCATAACACCCACAACGCAAATCGTACCTTTATTTTTAGCACCTTTACTTGCTGGTCTTAGTACCCAAAAAGGAAGTCCTGTATCCACGGTCAGCAGTGGGGCACACTGCGGTAATGCCGGACATTTCATAAATGCCTTAAATTATGCATCCTTCGTCATTACACCCGATTGGAAATATACCAATTACGCAATTGTTTTCGGAACCAATGCTTCTTTCGGTCATTTTATGATATGGTCCAGCAGACTGGCAGCGCAGGCTCTGGAAAGAGGTATGAAACTGGTTGTTTTCGACCCTGTCTGCAATAATTCGGCAAGCCATGCTACGGAATGGATTCCAATTATACCCGGTACCGATGGAGCAGTAGCTCTGGCGATGCTTAATGTGATAGTAAATGAGCTTGGTATATTCGATGCTGAATATCTTAAGCACAAAACCAATGCCGCTTATCTCATCAAACCGGATGGACATTATTACAGAGACACGGAGACTAATAAACCCTTAGTCTGGGATAATACATCTTCCGAAGCTAAGACCTTCGACGACCCTACCGTCAAGGATTACGACCTCGATAACCCGCATGAGATTAACGGAATAACTTGCCGGCCGTCATGGATATTATTTAAAGAAAACCTGATAAAACATACCCCCGAAGGAGCACAGGAAATCAGCAGTGTACCGGCAGCTACAATTCGTCGCATCGCAACCGAATACGGACAGGCCGCAAATATTGGGGCGACTATTGATATTAAGGGGAATCAGCTGCCATACCGGCCAGTTGCTGTCTTTAATATTCGTGCGGCTGGGGCACATAATAACGGTACAGGTACACTATTTGCCATCGATATGCTACATCATGTTGTTGGTGCCTCTGGAGTAGTGGGTGGTATCTCTACCGTTTCGGTAGAATGCTTTGGATATCCAGGTACAAACAGACCGTATATGGGAGTAAACGCCTGTCCCGACGGTTTCACAACTATCGGCGGCCGGTGGCTCTTCCCAGACAGATTCTGGCCTCACAGGGAACCAGTTACTCCTAAAAGCAACTTAGTAGATTTGTTCCCTCTGGCGCTGGAAATTCCCGTCTGGGGAGCTGCAGACAGAGATGAAATATTAAATAAAAGCAGGCTTAATTCTCAAATTGATGTGCTTATCAACTACTGCACTAACGGAGTTATGAATTCAGGGAGACCCAAGGATAAAGCCGAGTTCCTGAAGAAAGTGCCCTTCATAGTCGATTTCGAACTATTCCCTACCGAATTTAATGAGGGCTTTGCCGATATTGTCTTACCCGATACATGTTATTTAGAGTATTCAGACTGGTCAGGAGTCCAGCATTCGTATCACAATCAGCCTGTGGTACTTGATGAACCATGGTGTATGCACATCACCCAAAAAGTTATAGAACCGGCAGGGCAGCGCCGTCACGCTCCGGAAGTAATTATCGATATTTTACACAGAATGGGACTGGGAGGCCGAGTCAATGGATATTACAACCAAATGCTAGGCTTGGATGAGACGCGACGTCTAAGCCCCGACGAAAAAATAGTTTGGGAAGAGTTATGTAATAAAGCCGTGACACAGTACTTTGGGCCGGAGCACGACTGGGAATGGTTTAAAAAACGCGGCTTTATCTCATGGCCCAAGAAGGTGGAGGAGGTTTACTGGCGACATTTTAAAGATATCCGCGTTCAGATATACTGGGAGTTTATCTTGGACCTTAAGACCAAGAGCAAGAAAATCGCCGATGAGTTAGGTTTAACGGTGGACTGGGACCGTTATATACCGTTGCCCGACTGGTTTCCTATTCCGCCCCATAAGGTTAAGGACCCGCAATACGATTTATTTTGCTTCTCTTGGGCTGGTACCACGCATCAAAATACGTCCACCCAGGAACAACCCTGGCTGGATGAGGCCAGTAAGATGGACCCGTACATGTATTTCATTAATATGAATGCGGAGACAGCACGGCAAAAGAAATTAAAACCCGGCGATAAAGTCGAGATAGAGTCCAGCCGGGGCAATAAAATCAGAGGAGTGTTACAAGTACGCA
The DNA here is from genome assembly GCA_016927955.1 of Dehalococcoidales bacterium. Lineage (GTDB taxonomy): Bacteria > Chloroflexota > Dehalococcoidia > Dehalococcoidales > JAFGLR01 > JAFGLR01. The sequence continues at coordinate 2,994 of JAFGLR010000015.1, read as the reverse complement.
AGGGGCAGCATCCTCAAACGCTAACCGTAATGGGCTGTTCCGGACACTGGTCGAAAGGGCAACCGGTAGCCCGGGGAAAAGGGGTCAATTTCAATTCATTGATTGAACTACACTGGGAAGAATCTGACCCTGTAACCTTCAGTATCGAACCATGCGTTAAAGTTAAAATAACCAAAATGGAACAGTAAATCATATTTAAGCATTAAAAAAAAGTAATATATAGCGTTTAAGTGAATCAAGGAGAAAATAAATAGTGAGTATTATTGATAAAAGTATAGCTGATAAAGAAGAAGTAAAGACAGTTTTTACATATTCCCTTCTGGAAGCTATAGCCAGACGGAGGACACGCCGATTCCCTATTGGATGTACGTTTGATGAAGGGGCACTCAAATACATATCTTCACAAAAACCGATACCCCTTAATGACGTGGAACTGGCAATACTCTGTTGGTCAGGTGCCGGCATTACTGGCTCTGCTATTCAAGACGTGGGTGCAGCCGGGGATGGTCAAATCGCCAGCTGGATTGGACGGGTTATACCTAATCCGTGCAATGTAAATACCACCAGACTATTCTTTACCAATGACTCCGGTACTTATCTCTATAATCCGACGAAAGCATCTAAGCAAGTAGAAATCATGAACGAGACTGACCGGAATAAAATAATGGCTTATTTTGAGCAGGATTGTTATAAGATAATGGATGGCCGGCTACAAATGTATCCTAGCGTCGTGCCGCCGCCGTTAATTTGGAATACTAATCAACCTGGAACCACGGTATTTATCCCGGTAGTAGATAACGTCGAATTATATTTATACCGTGTCTTTACTTCATTGTCACCTCAACCCGGTTACCAACTTTTTGACGCTAAAAAGAAAAGAAGCGCTGGCTTACAAAAATGGGTCGATTCCGGCGACCTTAAAGGACCTCGAATAGATATTTCATCCTTCGAGCAAAATATGCAACAGGGTATTTTCTCAGCACCGGCTTATCTGATGCTGGAACACATGCACCTTGTAGCGGAAGCAATGGGACTTGGGGCAATAATGTTCGCCAGTTATGTAGGTGAAGTAATGCTGGGGATAACGCCTCTTGGAAAAGGGCTCGGTTTTCACGCATTAAAAGATAAGGACGGCAACTTAAATCCAATTGGGTTAGATGGCGTCTTTGAAGCTTTTTGTCCTCCTTACTATAAAAATATGGATGAAGCGGTAGATGCCTATATTGAGAAATTATGTGGGCTCGCATCTACAAAAGGCCCTGATTACAAAGGCATCATACCTTTCAAAAAGAAATACTGGCAAAAGATTAAACCTACTTATGTAAAACCTTCGAAAAAACATATTGAGATAATGAAAGCGTATTGTAACTACATTTACGATACCTACGGCAGAATTCCGGTTACTTCCAATGCGAAGGTTATTCCGTGCTGGCTACAGGTTCATCATCTTGAAGTTGATTTTTATAAAAAATACTATGCCAAGGGATTGATTACTGAGGCACACGAAAACCACATGAAATTATGGCATCGTGACCAAGGATAGTAAAGAAGCTGTTACAGGTTACTAATGCAAAAAAGTTTGGAGCAAAAGAAGACAAAGAAAATCCCTAAAAAGGAACAGCCAATGAGTATAGATGAAATCCCAAGCTTTAATGGCACACACCGGTGGAAGAGAAATGAAACGTTAATCTATTAGCGTCTGTTTTTCTGACGTTTGTTTTGTTAACAAACATAAATATTTAAATAAAAAGATTAATGCAAGGAGGTGGTTATAGGTAACTGAGTAATAATCCTAATAACCGGGTTCTGAAAAAATAAAAACAGGAGGAATGCCAGGTGATAAACAAAAAACATTTTTTATATACCGCTCTCCTAATGATTGTCGCGGTTGTGATGCTCATGAGCGCCTGTACTTCAGCCACCACACAAACTTCAGTGACGACATCGACACAGACGACAACTCAAACTCAAACCACGACAAAAACTACAACCACAACCCAACCTATTATACAGTTAACCTTCGGTTCAACTAACCCATCGACGCATACTTATTCCATTGCTGATATGGCATGGATAGCTAAAATGGAGGCGGATAGTAACGGTATTGTTCAAATTACTCCTTATTGGGATGGGACTTTATTGAGCAAAAAGGAATCTACTGATGAGTTAGCAAAAGGAGTAGCCGATATCGGCTTTTGCCAGCCGGGATATTCAACGAAACCGTTCCCGATTCATCTCGGCACATTGGGGTTTTATTACGGTATTCCCGATTACGAGGCAAGACGCGCTATTTACGACCAACTAACCAAAGATTTCCCCGAAGTAGAAGCAGAATTCGAGAACATCAAGGTATTATGTACGTCGGTCGGCGCAACCTACCAGTTAATTACAAATAAGCCTATCCGGACTATTGACGATTTCAAAGGTATGAGGATAAAAGGCACCGGCGTATTCCTCGAGGTACTTCAAGCACTGGGAGCCGAGGGCGTATCGCTACCCATGACGGAAGTATATACCCAACTGGATAAAGGTCTGATAGACGGAGCTCTCGCGCCTTACGAAACTTTCGTGTCGTTGCATTTTGGCGAAGTTGCCAAATACTGTACTGTCTTGGATATGACCAGTGCCGTCTTTCCCACACGCGGTATGAATATGAACGTTTGGAACGGTCTGCCGGCTAATATCAAGCAAATTTTTGAAAATAATATAGCCTATTGGGGTGAACAGGAGGATAAACTTAATATTGAGGCAGCCCAGAAAGGCTATGACCAGGGTCTGGCTGATGGCGTTCAGTACATCGAACTTTCGGCCGCAGATTTAGCTAAATATAACCAAATCGTAGAATCCATAATGCTGGTTAAAGCGGGTAATCTTGATGCTGCCGGATTTGCTGGAACCGCAATGTATGAGGAAGTAAGACAACTCGCCGAACAATATAGTAAATAGGTCCGGTTAATTTTAGTAATATGTTTACTGTCCCTGGTATGCGTGTTT
>JAFGLR010000144.1 GCA_016927955.1 Dehalococcoidales bacterium | reverse complement strand
TATTACGAAGGCTGTTTTACCTAATTTTAAGCTTGTCTTCGTCGGTTGGTCGAGAGTCCGGCAGGGCGGTGTTGCCAGTATCCGGCGTGTACAGGGCAGTAAAGTGTCCGGCGCCATTTACGATATATCCGAAAAAGATTTAAGCCGTCTGGATAAGGCCGAAGGTGTTCCCGCCGATTACAATCGCATCAAAGTAATCGTCTTCGATGAAGACGGCACCTCGATGGAAGCCGTAACCTACGTTAAGACCGGCCAGCCTGAGGAATCCAAGCCCTCTAAAGAATATGCCGCTATTATCTATGGGGGCTATCGGGAGTGGGGTATAGTGTAGTTTAAACTAGCAACGGTTAGTTGTTATTTACCGGCTTTGCTTTGGTCGGTTTTAATTGCACGATTAACATCGCCGCTAAAACACAAACGAAGCCGCAGATAATCCGTACCGTCAACTCATTGCCGCCCAGCCATACCCCGAAGACGCCAGCGAATACCGGTTCCATCGTGAGTACTACTGCTATGTTAGTCGGCGAGACCAGTTTCTGTGCCCAGGTTTGCACTAGGAAGGCGAGAGCTGAGGCAAAGACCGCCGTGATGCCCACGATACCCCAGACGGTTAAGTCCGGCGGCAGTGTAATTCCGCCGGGTGAGGCAGCAATCAGGGTTATTACCGCCACGGTTCCGATTTGCACCAGGGCCAGGCTATACGCATCGTATTTTGCCGACCAGGCTCCCAGTCCGACGATGTGGAAGGCTAGTGAGAGAGCACAGGCCAGCGTCAGCAACTCGCCGGTGCCGATAGCCCAGCCGTGCAGGGCCAGCAATGCCAGCCCGATACAGGATAGTCCGACCGCTAGCCACGTGCTTTTATTGATTTTAGTGCGGAGCAGCAGTAACGATATCAAAGGGGTTAAGACTACCGCCATACCGGTCAGAAACCCGGATATCGATGCCGAGACGGTCAGTAGACCGTACGTTTGAAAGATATAGGCTAGTCCTAACATAATGCCCAACCCGATACCGCGCAGCCAGCCGATAAGGTTAAGTTTCCGGAAAAAAGTGGGGCGTATCGCTATCATAACAAGCACCGCTATGGTGAACCGTACCGCGAGAAAATCCATCACCGGCATTTTGGCGATGGCGTTCTGGACGATGAGAAAAGACCAGCCCCAGATAATGGTAATACCGACCAGAGCCGTTAGAGCGATTTTGGGAGAGGATTTCCAATTCAGCCGCATATAATCAGATTTGCATCACTTTGCTGAGGAAGAGCTTGGTACGTTCATGGGTCGGATTGGAGAATAGAACGTCGGGAGGTCCTTCTTCTATAATCTGCCCTTCGTCCATGAAGACGCAGCGGGAAGCTGCCGCACGGGCGAAGCCCATCTCGTGAGAGACGACGACCATGGTCATCCCCTCTTTAGCGAGGGTTAGCATAACATCGAGTACTTCTTTTATCATTTCCGGGTCGAGTGCCGAAGTCGGCTCATCGAAGAGCATTATCTTGGGGTTCATCGCTAAAGCCCGGGCGATGGCGACGCGTTGTTGCTGACCCCCGGAAAGCTGGCCGGGGTAAGAATCGGCTTTGTCCATAATACCGACTTTTTCCAGCAGTTTTTGGGCGATATCCTTGCACTCGGTATCATTCCGGCGGCGGACGATACGCTGGGCTACGGTCAAATTATTCATCACAGTCAAGTGAGGAAAGAGATTGAATGACTGGAATACCATGCCTACTTCCCGTCTTACCGCATTGATGTTCTGGGCACTCTTTAGAATGATGCCGTCCACGACAATCTTACCAGAGTTGTTAACTTCCAGGTGGTTGATACAGCGGAGAAGGGTGGACTTCCCGGAGCCGGAAGGCCCCAGAATCACTACTACCTCGCCCTTGTCAATCTTCAGCGTGACCCCGCGTAATGCATGGACACGGCCGAAGTATTTATGCACGTTTTCCATTTGTATAATCGGTTCTAACATTGTTATCTCTCAAAACGCCGCCGGTTTTCCAGCCAGGCGATGAAACGGGCGGAAAACAGGGTTAAAATCAAATAGAGTAGGGCTACGATTGTCCATACCTCGATAGGATTGAAGTGGGCGGCCATAAATTCCCTTCCGCGTCGGGTAAGGTCGGCCACAGCCACGGCACTGACCAGCGAGGTGTCTTTTATCAGCATGATAAATTCATTGCCCACCGGCGGTAAAACAACGCGCAAGGCCTGGGGAACGATGACGTGACGCATTGCTTGGATGTAGGTCATGCCCAGGCTGCGGGCGGCTTCCATTTGCCCTTTATTGACGCTCTGGATGCCGGCGCGGATAATTTCGGCCATATAAGCCCCGTAGCAGATTACCAGGCCGACAATCGCCAGGAAGATGGCATTCGACTGGTAGTTGGCGAGGGCTGAGATGTGCAAAAAGGTCCCGATGGTTTTAATGACCACCGGTGCCGCAAAATACCACCATATTAGCTGTACCAGTAACGGGATTCCGCGGACGATTTCGACATAAAGAGTGGCGATTAAACGGATGACCGGGTTTTTAGCTATGCGGCCCAAGCCGCCGATAAGTCCGACGATAAGGGTAAAAAAGAACGATACTACCGTGAGCAGGACGGTAACTGCCAGCCCGTCACGAACAAAATACAGGATGTCCCAGTAAGGGTCTGACTTTAAGACAACAAGCAGGATAAGGATAACGGCAACAGCGACAACCAGCCACCACCAGGCGTCGAGTCTGGCACTGACTTCCGCCCCCGGCACGCGGGCAATATCTTTTCGTACCGTGTCATCATCCGGAGGGATGCCGGACTTCCCGGAGGAAGTCCGGTTAAATATTTTAAAAAAACCCTTATCAGGCAAATTCTCCTAACCTGCTACTGGAGCCACTTTGCAGAAAGCTCCTCGATTAATCCTTCCGCTTTTATCGCGGTAATACCGGCGTTGATTTTATTCAATAAGTCGGTCTTCCCTTTGGCTACAGCTATTCCATAGTTCTCTGACGAAAGCATATCACCGACAATCTTGAGTTTGTCTTGATTTTTCTTGACATAATTCTGAGCGACCGGGCTATCGCAGATAATGGCGTTTATCTGTCCGTTCATCAGGTCTTGGAAAGCCAGGCCGATTTCGTCGTAGGATTTCACGGTAACATTAGCAGCGTTTTGGGCTTCCATTTCACCGGTGGTACCAAGTTGAGCCCCGACGGTTCCCGTAAGGGTATCGAAGCTTGTAATAGCCGTGTTATCTTTCGCAACGATTATCATTTGGCCGGCCACGAAATAGGGGTCGGAGAAAAGCATAGCTTTCTTGCGATCTTCGGTGATGGTAATGGATGAAATCGCACAATCATAAGTGCCCTGGGCCATACCGGCTAAAAGCGGGTCCCAGGCTACATTAACGAATTCGATATTAAGGTTTTGTTTCTCGGCAATCGCCGTCATTACGTCGATGTCGAAGCCGATAATATTATTGTTATTATCCATATACTCGAACGGTGCCCAAGTGGCATCGGTGGCCACCCGGATTTTATCTGTAGAAGATTTACAGGAGACCAGAAGCATGCTGATAATCAGTAATCCGATAAGAACCAGCCAGATAGCTTTCTTCATTATGTCCTCCTCGACATATTAATTTATACAACATTCTATATTTATAAATAAATTACCCGTTAATACAAATGTTATAACTGAAAAATGGCAAACAATAAAAACCAGTTTTACTTCTTATAAACTCCGAATTCTCGGGCAGCATCGACCATAGCGATGCAGTTTTCTATTTTTGCTTCATCGGAATTGGCCCCTGGTGAC
>JAFGLR010000143.1 GCA_016927955.1 Dehalococcoidales bacterium | reverse complement strand
CCATCATTAATCTGTTGATGGCGCATCCTGAATCCCCACCTTGCACCGTACATGGTATAGCCTACATTAGTCATACTCTCGCCGCCGCCGGCAAGAACGGCCTCAGACTCTCCCAACCTGATATTCATAGCTGAGATACGCATAGCTTCCATGGATGAACAGCAAGCCCGATTAAGCTGTACGGTCGGTACATAATCGGGAATGCCCGCTTTCAGTTGAGCCGTTCTGGCACAACCGTTCTCATCGGTTCTGGGCATAGTCATTCCCCAGAAAACGTCGCTTAATTTGTCTTTAGGAAATTTAGCCCTGGCCAACACCTCGTTCATCACCAGGGTAGCCAGCTCCGTATGCAGTACATCTTTAAGGACGCCGCCGAATGAGCCGATGGGTGTCCTTACTGCTGATACGATAATCGAATCTCTTTTATCCTTTTCCATTTATTTATTTCTCCTTCTAAATAATTGATAAATTAAAGCGGTACCTGTATTTCCTTACTTAAAAACCCGATTCGGTTAATTCTGTTTTTGGTAAATACCATTAGTTAATTAATTATTATTTATAATCGTAGAAACCTTTGCCGGCTTTCCTGCCTAACCAGCCCGCCGCTACCATTTTTTGTAATAGTACCGGAGGCATGAACTTTGGATCTTTATATTTTTCATACATATCCAAACTGCCATAGTACAGGATATCATTGCCCAGGAAATCGGTCATTTCCAGGGGGCCCATCGGATGGTTTAAGCCCTGTTTACAGGCAGTATCGATGTCTTCTTTGGTAGCAATACCCTGCTCCAGCAGACGGATGGCATCCAGCGTAAAAGGCATTACCAGACGGTTAACGATAAATCCCGGGGTATCTTTAACTACGACCGGTGATTTACCGATAGCTTTGCCGAATTCCTTGCCGGCTTCAACAGTTGCATCACTGGTAGCAATACTGCGGACGATTTCCAGCAGTTTCATAACCGGAACCGGATTAAAGAAATGTAACCCTAATACCCTATCCGGTCGGTTAGTCGCGATAGCGATATCGACGATTGAAAGGGCTGAGGTATTAGTAGCCAGAATAGTCTCCTTGGCACAAATCTTATCCAATTGGGAGAAAATACTCTTTTTCATTTCCAGTTTTTCAGGAACAGCTTCGACAATAAGGTCACAATCTTTCATGTCGGCCACATTTGTCGTGCCCTTGATACGCGCTAATATTGCCTCTTTATCCTGAGCGGTAATTTTACCTTTTTCGACACTCTTAGAAAAGTAAGCGTCTATTCTGGCCATACCCTTTTTCAGAAAATCGTCATTTGCTTCAGATACGGTTACCGCAATACCTGCCTGAGCACATACCTCAACAATACCGGCCCCCATAGCACCGGAACCGACGACACCAACTTCTTTTATTTCCATTTTTACCTCCATAATCCTTTATGTTAGCGTCCCTCAAACTTGGGTTTTCTTTTTTCCTTGAAGGCAGCAGTGCCTTCTTCAAAGTCATTTGTAGCCATTACCATTCTGTTAAAATATTCTTCGAATCTCAGACTTTCTTCCAGGCTCATACCAAGTCCGAGTGTCACAGCTTCTTTAATTGCTTTTAAAACCACCGGTGAATTCTGACTGATGGTTTCCGCCAGGCTCATGGCTTTCGGCATCAACTGGTCCAGAGGTACGACGTAATTAACCAGGCCGACCCGGTAGGCTTCCTGGGCATCTATGGGTTTAGCTGTAAAAAGCATCTCAAAAGCTTTTCCCCTGGGTATTGTCCTGGCTAACCGCGAACTGCCGCCGCCCCCGGGAAAAGCACCGATACCCGCTTCAGGCAGAGCGAATTTGGCATTTTCCGAACAGATGCGGATATCACAACCCAGTGACATCTCAAGGCCTCCGCCGTAAGTAATCCCGTTACAGGCGGCTATCATCGGTTTCCACAGTTCCAGCCGGCGCATGAGAGTACCGGGAACCTGCCATGGTTTAACAGAACGTTCCTGGGCCCAGGGTAAGAATTGTTTGATATCAACTCCGGCACAAAAAGCTTTTTCACCGGTGCCGGTTAATATGCCGACTACCAGCCCGTCATCATCACGGAAATCAACTAAAGCGTCATGGAATTCGGATATTGCCTGAGGTGTAAGCGCCCCTAAAGAATCGGGGTTATTAATTGTGAAAACGGCAATTTTCCCCTTTTTTTCATATTGTATTATCGACATTTTACCTCCTTCATACTATTGGTTCGATAAACAATTCAGTTTTTATGGGTATTATATATAATATTCGGGTATCTCCAGGATAGGATTACTATTTTTACCTAAAATTAATCTAGCAGGTTAAAGTAACTATTACTACCACAGTAAAAATGTTCCCGGATTATTGTTTGTACATTACTTATATTGATAATATGATACTATTTAACGGGCAGTTTAGGCCAGCATGATATGTCATCGGTTAAATAGTCGCGGCAATCACCGGATCCGGATACCCCTCGTAAGATTATATAACAATGACGTCAGCCACTCCAACATGATATACCCTAACACCGGTTAAACAGCGGCCTGCCATTGGGTACAGGCAAAAATAATTAATTCTCTATATCCCGAATCAAACGCCGGTTATTCTGCCGTTTGTCTAAGGTATCGTTCAGTACCTGTCCGGAGTAACTCAATAAACCCATTTGCTTTAGCACTCATTTCGTCACTCGCACTGCCTAACTCTTGTAAAAAGGGCTCGGTATTTAGAGAAACGGCTTCCTCAAGTGTCTTGCCGTCGATAAGTTTACATAGAATTTCAATCGCTACGTGCGTTACAGGATTACAGGTACATAGATATTTTATTTCCGTTATCCTGTTTTCGTCAATTTTAATAAATAGCTTTATGTAGCTGCTTACACTGCTGCACACACGGATTTTTTCACCGGGCTCATCCTTGAGAATTATTGAGGGATTTTCCAACGGACCGGCGTATTTATAACCGTCTCTGACCAGCTTCCGGTAATATCTGACAACTGCCTCATCCATCGCAATTCTCTTAAAAGAAACGAGCGGCAAAGTAAAAGCCCGCTCGTTTCTTTTTATATCCGTCATTAAGCTTTCAACTTCGTTAAACCCGCCTTAACCTTTTCAGGTGTGGCCGGCAAGTTAAAAACTCTGACCCCGCAAGCATTGTTAATCGCATTAACTACTGCAGGAGCCGTAGACACCATTGTCATCTCTCCGATACCGGTTGCTCCAAGCGGACCGTTTAAACGCGGCGTTTCGACGGTGATTATTTCCGTATCAAAGGTATCTTTTATGGTAGGGAATTTTATGGAAAGATAGTCCCTGGTTTTTCCGAGTATATATTCCTCTCGTAGGGCATACCCTACACCCTGGTCCATACCGCCCTCGATTTGCCCTTCTAAATTTTGAGGGTTTATAATCTTGCCGGCATCGACCACTGAAGTTATTTTGAGAATTTTTACTTCGCCTGTCTCTGTGCTAACTTCCACTTCTACCATTTGTATGTTATGGCACTCGGACACAAATGAATCGCCTTGCCCGGTTTTTTCATCCAATTTGAATTCACCCGGGACTTTATAATTCCCCTCAAAACCGGTGGGGTTTCCTGCCTTGTATAAATCTGAAAAGTTTTTCACACCGGCATCTCGCATCGCCGTATTCATTTTTTCAATAGCCTTGATTAGAGCATTACCTGCCATATAGGTCATCCGGCTGGCAGCTGATGCCCCGGAATCTACTGTTTTATAGGTATCTCTGGTATATAGACGGATTTTCTCAAGCGGTATCTCCAGAAAATGGGCCGCTATCTGCGTTAACATGGAATCATTACCTTCACCGGGGTCGGCGATAGCTCCGTATACGGTAACACCTCCGTCAGGGTCAATTTCAAGTCTAACCGTGGCTGATTCACCCGATTCACCTATCCCGAATGAATTAGCTCCTAAGCCAACGCCTCGTTTTATCTGTCCTGTCTTTGCGTTAAAATCCGCGGCTTCTTTTTTAGCTTTCTCGTAAGGAGGTTCTATAGCATCACAAAGTTTTTCAAAAGACCATTCCTGTACGACCATTCCGGTAGCCTTTGTCTGGCCCGTTTTTAATGAGTTTATCCGGCGGAATCTTAACGGGTCTATACCTGACTTTTCGGCAAGCATATCTACAGCAGATTCAAGGGCAAACATTACCTGCGGCGGACCGGCCCCTCGGGCAGCCCCACCGAATGCATTATTCGTGAATACGGTACGCCCTAAGGCTTTTATGTTGGGGATGTTGTAAGAACCTGACAGCATGTGAACGGCACGGTTCAAGATAACCGGCCCCGTCATGGTATAAGCTCCTTTATTTATTACGAAATCGTTAAAGTAGGCTGTGATGTGGCCGTTTGTATCGGAGCCCAGTTTGACCTTCATACGGAATGGATGCCTTTTCGGAGTAATAAATATCGATTCTTCCATACTTGGGACGTAACGAATCGGACGCTTGAAGTGTAAGGCAGCTGCAGCCGTAACCGCTTCGGATGTAATGGATACTTTAATACCGAATTGCCCGCCGGAATAAGCTTCTTTATAACGAACTTTCTCCACGCCCACGGCTTCCGCAATTTCAGAAGCATGCTCATGAATCATAATACTGCGGCCAATTACCACCAGTTGTGCCTGTTCATCCTTTCCCTCGATGTAAGCGAAGCATGCTTCCCGTTCGAGTGGAGCCTGATGTACTATTTGGGTTGAAAAATCAGCCTCGACAACATTCGCAGATTCTTTTAGAGCCTGTTCCGCCTGTCCTTTAATAACAGGTTGCGAGAAACACAAATTAGGCGAGTGAGAATGGAGCTGTAAAGCACCCGGAGCTAAGGCTTCTTCGGGTTCCATTATAACCGGCAGCGGGTCGTATTCTATTTTAACCGCTTTAGCGGCAGCCCGGGCCTGTTCCCTGGTTTCGGCAGCAATAGCAATAATCGGGTCTCCCAATACCCTGACCCTTTCTTCACATAAAACCGGTTGGTCGCCTTCTATCAGCCTGATACGGTTAGTTCCTTTGATATCATCTGCTTTCATGATGCCTATAACACCGGTCATCTTCGCGGCAAGTGATGTATCTATTGATTTTATCCGGGCGTGATAGGCTGTACTGTGTACGACAGCGAGTTCCGCCATATTATCCATCTTTATATCACCGGAGAATTTAGCCAGTCCGCAGGCTTTCAACATCGACCAGGGACGTGGATGGGATACGCCGATTGCCTTGTTATTAATCTTGCGGCGGTACTCCTCCGGAGTGGTTTCTTTACGTAAAAAGCGAGCAGCTAATTTTACCGCATCGATGATTTTTTTATAGCCGGTACAACGGCAGTAATTTTGAGCCAAGGCCTTTTTTATAGCCGAATCATCAGGGTCAGGATTCTGCTCTAATAATCCTTTTGTGGCCATAATCATCCCCGGGGTGCAATACCCGCATTGAATAGCTCCGGCTAAAATGAAGGCCTCCTGAATCAAATGGGGATTTTCCGGTGTTCCTAATCCTTCGATAGTGATTACATCAGCCCCTTCCAGGTCGACAACTTTTTTTAAGCAGGAGCGAACGGCTTTCCCATTAACAATAACTGTGCATGCCCCGCATTGTCCTTTACGGTCGCAGGAATGTTTAGTTCCAGTGAGATTAAGTTCGTCTCTCAAGAGGTCTAAAAGCACCATATCCGTTTGTACAAATACCTGCCGTTGAATGCCGTTAATTGTCAAATTAACATTTTTCTGCATTCTTCATCTCCCCTGAGTTTATTGTATTACTTACGGTGTTTTTTAGTTTTTCCGGTGTTTTATTATTACCCCGATTAATGCCTATTTGCAAGTACTTCGCCGGAAAGGCTCCAAAATGTTAGGGTGACGGAAAAATTGACGTGTCAGTAATAGCCCGGTTTCATCCGGCAGCACGTTTTGCGGTATGGTAATTGAACAAGAACTTCGAAATATTTCCGTGGGGTGACCTTCTCCCCGAAAACTGAACCAGCCGGAATGTTAGTAAATCCGATAAATTTAGTTTAACGGGCGTCGATCAAGATTATAATACTGTCAGACCGCACAGCACATCGGGCAGATTAGCACCCCGAAAATTCGTGGAACTAGCCGGAAGACACTAAGATGCATGTGGTACTAATATTGGGATAAGGTCAGTATAACTTTGGGGTGAGAGTTAACCTATATCCCGACTGAAGATTCAGGATGCCTTAAGAGGATTTTCCTTCACTTTAAAATGACACCGGATATAGTGAAACAGTCCGGTTCCTTTAATAACAATCTCCGGCACAGATCAAGTTCTGGTGCCGGAGATTGTTATTAAATTATTTACTATCGCTCACTTAACCAGGTATTTTCCGGGGTCCATCCGAGGCTCCCAACAGTATACCACCCGCCGTCATGTACGAAGGGCTTTAGCACAGCTCCGCGTTGCGGCGTCCAGACGACCGTGAACATGGCGGTATCGTATATATACTTCGTCACCTTTTGTACCAATACGGGATCGTAGTCTTTTGAGGTAAGAGATTCATCTAATAGTTCCAGAAATTCAGGTGTCTTTAATAGACTGGGGGTAAATGGAGAATTCGGACCATACCACACATTAATTGCATAATTCATATTGGGCATTGCAGGAATACCATAGTTAAGCAAACCATTTTCCCAGCCACCAAAATAAATACCGGCAAACGTGGGCTCATCATATACAATCGTTGCCCGGATGCCTACGTTGGCCAGATCAGCCTGAATGGCAACTAATTGGTCCTTATTTGGATTCGCAGCCGGGGTGGAATACAGGGTTGTATCGAATCCATCGGAGTATCCCGCTTGGTCTAACAGCTGTCTGGCTATATCCGGGTCATAGGAACGTGGGTTAGTGATATTTAACCACTCCGGTGTACCGGAGAAAGCTAATTGATAAGCAGGAGTTTGAAAGCTGTAACTTGTAGCCGCAGTAATACCTGCTTTGTCAATAGCATAATCCAATGCCTGACGGACTTCTATTTTAGACCATGGAGAATCCGGATTTTTAGAATCACCTGCGAGTACGAATTGTCCCATATCTTTATTAATAACCTGGTACCCTTTTTGCTGCAAATCATATTCCGGTTTGCCTAGGTCTAGATTTATGACATCTATTTCTCCGGTCTCAAACGCAGCCGACCTGGTCAGGGGGTCACCTATCCACAATACCTCTACACCATTTAGATAGGGTTTCCCTTCCTGCCAGTAGTCATCGAACCTGGTATATTTTATGGAAACGCCAGCTGTGTAACTCTCAAACTTAAAAGGCCCAGTGCCGACCGGATGTGACTTAACTCCGTCCAGGCCATTCTTCTCGTAGTTGGTGGGGGACATCATATACATATTACCTATACTTGCTAATACTGTATTCTGGAAGTACTTTAAGTTAACACGAACTATGTAATCATCAATTACATCTACTGAGGTAAGAGCATTTGCAGCGGTATGATGACTATCAATGTACTGGTCTATGTTCCATTTGGTAGCCGCGGCATTGAAATCTGTTCCGTCGTGGTATTTGACACCCTGTCTCAGTATAAAAGTGATGCTGCCCAAATCGTCGGCAATTGTGTAATCTGTGGCCAGCCATGGTTGGGCATCTCCACCCATATTATAATGTAGTAATGTTTCTGCCATGGGCATCGCCCACGGGCCCGGTCCATTCACCTTTGGATCGGCGAAATAGCCAAGATTGTCGGCGGGAGATATTGTCATCCCATCGCATAATCTGAGCACACCGCCATACTGGGGTTGTACAGCGGTGGAAGTAGAGGAAGTGGTGGAGGTCATAGTAGTTGAGGAAGTTTGAGAAGTAGTGGGATTAGACGTTGTAGTTTGTTCAGTACAGCCAAAAACTAATGTGCCTACCATGATAATGGTGACAACCGCCCAGGTAATAGATGAAAACCGTTTCATTACTCCTAACCTCCTTTAATATTTGTTCTAAGTAGCATTACATTCAATTTCAGTATTAGTGTATTTTAAACCTTGAACAACGGCTTCTAACTTTTTTATGGTGTAATTACAACCTGATTCGTAAGTGTTTTCCGAATTACAGTGCTTATAATATCAGTTACTCCTTTTAACAAGACACACTAAAATATTTCTGAGATATGAACTTACGACTACGAGACTTATAAATACGTAAACGTTTGCAAGTTATTAAATATAATAGTATATTAAAGCAAATATCGCAATTGTAAGCCAATGACGTTAAGATGTCAATGTCTAATCAATAAAAATTATTAATTCAAAGGCTGGGATCAAAACCTGAACGTAATCTGGATTAGTTCGAATGAGTTTGCTGCAAATTTCATATATTCAGTTAAGAAAAGCATGTTATTCCGATTCTGGAGACAATCATCCAATTCGTTTGGAGTTTGGGTTATTGAAGTGATTCTTGTTTTAATCAGCCTCATAAAGACAAGGTATTATCCGGTAATATTAAAGCTATGACCGATATAAGGATATTTATGAAATCTTAGGTCAGCACATCGCTACTTCAGGCGAGTTGAGAGTTGTGGTAGGTATACCAATCGGTTTGAGTTAGTAATCCTTACTCTGATATCAGAGTTACTTGATAAAAATAAAATGAAAGGAGAAATAAATGGATTTCAAAGGTAAAGTAGCTGTTGTCACAGGAGCAGCTAGCGGCATAGGACGTTCCGTAGCTCTGGCCTTTGCCAAACTAGGAACCGATGTTGCTATCGCCGACATTGACGATGCCGGGTTGAAAAATGTACGTAAGGAGATCGAGAGTTTAAAACGTCGTGTTATAGCAGTACACTGCGATGTTTCCAAAGATGACGACGTAAACAACCTGGCTAAACAAGCCATTCTAACTCTCGGTAAAGTTGACATCCTAATGAACAACGCCGGCGTGGGTGTGCGTGGTTATTTAGAAAGAGTGACTATGGCCGATTGGCAATGGACAGTGGGTATCAATCTCTTTGGGGTCATCCGTGGTGTTCATGCTTTTCTGCCCCACATGCTTCAAAGGGGCAGCGGATATATCATCAATACCGGTTCGGCTGGAGGACTTATAGCCAGCGAGCCACCGGAACTCGCTCCGACAAACATTCCATATATTACATCCAAACATGGAGTTACAGGTTTCTCCGAGGCTATATATGGTTACCTACGTCCTAAAGGAATAATGGTTTCACTTCTCTGCCCCGGTATGGTAGATACTAAAATTGGCGACAATAGCCGCTATGTAGGAAGTAACCGGGAAGTCTCCGAGATGAAAGGAGGGGGAGAATCGCTGTTCAGTGCTCCGGGTGTCATGAGCCCTGATGACTTAGCACAGATGTTAATCAAGGGTATGAACGAGAATAAATTTTTAATCATCACCCACCAAGAGATTATGGATGCATTAACAGCACGAGGACAAAATATGAAGAAATTAGAGGAGCATTTGCAGGAGACTTTTAAGAATAAAGTATAGGGAATTCAACGTAGTAGATAAAAGCATAGCTAAAAGAGGAATGAAATTGAAGTGACCCCCAAAAGTTAGACACTTTTATTATAGGGCAGTAAGGGCTTGTCGTCGGTGAATAGCGGGCGGTAAGCCCTTT
>JAFGLR010000142.1 GCA_016927955.1 Dehalococcoidales bacterium | reverse complement strand
CCTCTTGATAAAGTTATTGCTTTATCTACGGAAAGTCAGATTGATACACTTGCTATCAATACGGACATCTTATATACGACTGACCTTGACGGAAACAAATACCAGACCTATATCGGAACACTCAATTACGTCGACTTACAGAACCTGGGGCTCAACCTTACCGGCATCGATTACAGCTATCAACAGACCGGTTTCGATTGGATGAGTTTGCTCATATATGCTGTACCAACTATCTTTATTATCATATTTCTCTTCTATATGTTCCGCCGGGCACAGGGAGTGAACAACCAGGCCATGGGTTTCGGTCGCAGCCGGGCGCGTTTATTCCCCGCTAATACGCCTACAGTCACTTTTGATGATGTCGCCGGTGTAGATGAAGCTAAACAGGAACTCCGTGAAGTTGTCGAATTCCTTAAATCCCGCGAAAAATTCCAGTCACTCGGTGCTCGGATTCCCAGAGGTGTTCTGCTGGTCGGTTCACCCGGTACGGGAAAAACCTTACTGGCCAGAGCCGTTGCCGGAGAAGCCGCCGTACCTTTCTTCTCAATTAGCGGTAGTGAATTTGTGGAGATGTTCGTCGGCGTAGGGGCATCCCGTGTCCGTGACCTCTTCGACCAGGCCAAACATAACGCACCCTGTATCATCTTCATCGATGAAATCGACGCCGTCGGACGTCAGCGCGGTAGTGGACTGGGCGGCAGTCATGATGAACGCGAACAGACTCTTAACCAGATCCTTGTTGAGATGGATGGATTCGATACCAATACAAGTATTATTATAATGGCCGCAACCAATCGGCCGGATATTCTCGACCCGGCTTTGCTCCGTCCCGGTCGTTTTGACCGTCGGGTTATACTCGACCGGCCTGATGTCATCGGACGGACAGCTATATTAAAAGTCCATTCTAAAGGTAAACCACTAGCCGAAGACGTTAAATTAGATATTTTAGCCAAGCAGACGGTAGGTTTCAGCGGTGCCGACTTGGCTAACCTGATAAATGAAGCGGCTATCCTCGCCGCCCGCCGTAATAAGAAGGTTGTTTCTATGCTGGAACTCGAGGAATCGATTGATAAAGTAATGATGGGACCGGAAAGAAAGAGTCATCGAATGAGTACTAAGGAAAAAGAGGTAACTGCCTACCATGAGGCAGGACATGCTCTGGTAGCTCATATATGCTCTAACGTCGAACCGGTAAGAAAGATTTCTATCATACCAAGAGGGGCCGCCGGTGGTTATACAAAAATGCTGAATGAAGATAAGGACTACCTTACCCGCTCTTATCTCAATGATGGTCTGGCAATGTTGTTCGGCGGACGAGTAGCCGAAGAGTTAATATTTAACGACATTACTTCGGGAGCCAGTTCTGATATTAAAAAGGCTACCGATTGGGCGAGACGAATGGTAACAAATCTCGGCATGAGTGAGATTCTCGGCCCGCGCACTTTCGGCCAAAAAGAGGAATTGATTTTCCTTGGCCGTGAAATATCGGAGCAGAAAGACTACGGCGAAAAAGTAGCCAATACTATTGATGAGGAAGTTAATCGGATTATCCAGGAAGCTTATACACGTGCTAAAACAATATTAACCGAAAATAAACCCAAGCTGGTACAGATAGCTGAAAGGTTACTGGTTAAAGAGACTATCGAAGGTGACGAACTTGATGCACTGTTTAATGAATCGGTAACTGATACCAAACCTGAAGCTTCTGCAATTAATACAACCATTCCTCCGAGCCCCCCTGCAGTATCGGTAGAAGATAAAAGAAAAGCCAAACATTCCAAGAAGGATGTCATCATTTCACCGCCGGCTGAAGCCCCCGGAACCGCCTGACCGTTGATACTTTAGGGTATTTAAATAATACACAATTAATTGACAACGATAGTGGAGCCTTCCGTGGTCTTGATGACGTCGATACGAGTTGAAAAAGCATCTTTCAGTTCTTCGATATGCGTAATGACCAGTATTTTTTCGAAATCAGCTTGAATCGAGTTAATAGCTTCTTTCAGCTTTTCGACGCCGGTATTATCCTGCGTCCCAAAACCTTCATCGATAATTAGCGTGGGCAGCGGTGCCCCGGCACGCCGTGCCAGCAGCCGTGATAAAGCGATCCTTATAGCAAAGTTAATCCGGAAGGCCTCACCGCCGCTGAACATCTCATAGTTCCGTGTCCCTAATTCATCGGAGATATTGATATCGAGTGTCTCCGCAACCTCTCCCTTTTTGGTTGCCCGCTGTGTTTCAATCTTGATATGCATCCGGTTGTCCGTCATCCGGGATAATAACCGGTCAGCCTCGTTTTCAATTTCCGGTACGGCTGTCTCTATAAGCAAAGCCTGAATACCCTTTTTCCCAAAAGCCTCCGCCAGCTCACCATAGATTTTTGATTGTCCCAGAGCTTCCCGTAACTGCTTTTCTTTCTCTACCTTTTTTTCTTCCAATTCCGTACAATGTGCCAGTTTTTCCTTAACCCGCCCGACTGCTTCCTGTCCCTTTTTCAACTCCATATTTAGCGTCTCGTATTCAATCTGGGCTGTACCTAATTCATCACTTAAGCCTATATGCTTTACCATTTCATTACTTAAAACCTGTTTTTGCTGTAGTTCCCCTTCGATGCTTTCCCGCAGTTGTCCGGCTATGGTTTCAATACGAGCCAGTGCTTCCTTTTCCGCTTCGAGTGATTTTTCCGCCTCGGCCAGTCTTCGCTGCGGGTCCTCCCACTTTTTCAATTCTACCATTCGCTGTTTTACTTCCCGGTGTTTCGCCTCATCATAATTTTGACTAGCAATTTCCTCCAACAATACACCCAACGCTTGCTGTTCATTAACGGCAAAATCCCTTGTTGCCAGTTTCCTTTCAATTTCGTTTAAGTTATTGCTTGCCTCGGCTAGACTTGCCGTCGATTCCTGAGCCTCGGCTATATTTTTCGCCAGTACGCTCAATTTGCCCTGTATTATTGCCCGTTCCTGTCTTAATTGCTTCTCAAGTTGATTGGCTTCTTTCTCGGCTTTAACTAATTCATTCTGTCTTTTTATTAATTCAGTTTGGTCGCTAACTAATCCGGCTGATTTTTCATCTTTATCCGCAATATATTTCATCTCGATACGCCGATGCTCTTCCTCGCCTAGCGATTGTTCGCAGAGGGGGCATTTCGCCCCGGTCTCACCTGACAGTAAAGCCAGCTTCTCTTCCAGTTCTTTAATTTCGCTCTGCAAACGAATGCAGGTTGCCTCTGCCATGGTGATGCTTGTTCGCATCTCCAGTAGTGCCAGTTTTTTCTCCTCCAGAGTCTTTTCCGCCTGGGTTAATTTTTCCTGCTGCGCTTCTGCCTGCTGCAATTCATTTTTAATTTGGGGTAATATCTCAGACCGTAAACTCAGATCGTTAATATTTTTCTGGGCTACTTTTTGGTCGGTCAGTAGTAAATATTGTGCCTGGTCGATTACCTTCTCCAAACGGCTCTGCCGTTCACTCATCTTAACCAACCGCGCCAGTTTTAAACCCATTTCCTCATCTTCTTTTTTGGAAGAAACTAACTGGCCAAAGCCTTTTTCAATTTCCTGCCGATTTGCTAAGGTATCTTCGTATTCTTTGATTTTTAGCTGGTGTTGCCCCATTTGCGTCAGCCAGTTATCCAGCCCCCGTTGTGATTCAACAATATGTTTTTCTATCTGTTTCATCTGGTTTTGTTTACTATCCAGGGATTCCTTTTGCCTCTTTAATTCGCTAAGTTTAAATAATTGCTCGCCGACCTGTTTTTCTACCTTAGCCATCTCGTTCCGAATCTGTATAAACTCAGCTTCCCAAGACGTTTTACCTTCCAGTTCCATAGTTATGTCATCGATAGCCTGTTTTAATTTCTCTGACTCAGACTCCAACTTCCTCGTCGACTGTTTAGCCATTTCTTCGAGTTCGTCATACCGGGATAATCTTAAAATACTACCCAACACTTCTTTTCGTCGTGCCGGTGGCTGGTTGGTGAATTCATCGGCGTGACCCTGCCGTAAAAAAGCACTGTTGCTAAAAGTTTCGTAGTCCATATGCAGCGTGCCGGTAATTTTCTCCTGCGTTTGGGTCACGGTATTACCGGAAATCGAATGAAAACCACCGTCAGCCGCTATTTGAAACTCCAGCACCGGGTGTCCTGAACCGGTCCTTGTTTTTGGACGGGCATATTTACGGATAATCCGGTACATTTGTCCGGACACGGTAAAATCGAATTCGACAGCCACCTCCGGCTGCCCCTGATATATCAAATCGACATCGCTTTTCGCCCGTGCTTTTCCCCAGAGGGCCCAAGTCATCGCGTCGATAAGTGCGGATTTTCCATTACCGTTATCACCGGAAATACAAGCAGTATGGATACCGGTAAAAGATAACGGCGGGACGTTTTCCCGGTAACACATAAAATTACGCAGTGTCAGCTTAACGGGAATCATAACCCAATTATTTTATCATAAAAAACAAACTGCTACGATAAATGTTTCTAGATTATTTGGTATTTGTGTTATTATAGTTACGGAAATACATTAAACGAGGGGGTCTGGACGATTAACACCGTTTTTAACCAGACAGGTCGATAAAACGGTTAAGCGAAAAGCATTACAGATACTTGAATCGAATACAGGAGTGGATAGGGGGATTAGTCAAGGAATAGCAGTGAACAACCGCCCGTCAGCTCCGAAAATACCGTCCCAACCGAGAAGAAAAATAACCGTAACGGTGGCTTGTTCTACGGACTGCTAGTTCTTGGGATTGTTGTGGTTGCCTTCAGGGTAGTTCTTATCTATCTCAAGTAGTAATGCTTAATTAATAACTGACCAGCATCTCGTAATATTTTGAAAACAATTCCATTTATGAAAAAGGTCGGCATCCTTTACCACCCGCTTAACGATTCCGCCCGCTTAAAGGCGGAAGAATTACATAATTATTTATCCGCGACCGGTATCGCTACGTGGACCTGTTCCGCGTGGGAAGAAAAAAAAGCCCGCAGCCTCTTAGACGATACCGGGCTTATTCTCAGCATCGGTGGCGACGGTACTATACTGCGCGCGGCCCAGGTGGTTATCGGAACCGAAATACCAATAACCGGTATTAACCTGGGTAACCTCGGCTTTATGACAGAGTTGAAAACCGATGAAATCAATACCCGGTTAGCAGCGTTATTACAGGGCGAGGGCTGGCTGGACAAACGAACTGTTTTAGAAGCTGCTGTTCCCGCAGAGAAAGCAACCGGGTTAATGCGAACTGTTTATGCTCTTAACGACGTCGTATTAGCCCGCGGGGCCATAGTGAGAATGGTAACTATTGAAACAACTGTCGATAATGAGCCATTTATCACTTACCGGGCTGACGGTCTTATTGTGGCTACCGCCACCGGCAGCACCGGCTACTCGCTTTCCGCCGGCGGGCCTATCCTTCACCCTCACGCTACTGAAATTCTAATGACACCGATATTACCCCACCTTAGACGGGCACAGAGCTTGATTTTACCGGAATCCACCGTTATCGCTTTAACTCTCAAGTCCGCAAATCAAGCCACACTCAGTATCGACGGACATATCAATTTACCGGTTTCGACCGGTGAAACGATTACTATTAAACGCAGTACCCATACCGTTAGTTTTTTACGTTCTTACCCGGAGAACTCCTATTATGTTAAATTGGAGCAAAAACTAAAATGAAAACAAAGGTAATGATACCGGAAAAAGCAAAAATCAGTGATGTAAAACCTATGCACAAGCTGATTAATTATTATGCCGACAAGGACGAAATGCTCCCTCGTTCGCTGAGTGAGATTTATGAAAATATCCGTGATTATTATGTTATACGGAAAGGCAACAAGGTAATTGCCTGTGCAGCGTTACACGTATGCTGGGAGGATTTAGCCGAAATAAAATCATCCGCCGTCGAAAAAAAATATATACGGCGTGGTATCGGAGCCTTATTGGTCGAAGCCTGTATGAACGAGGCTAAAGAGCTGGGTATTCCCACGGTTTTTTGCTTAAGTTATAAGCCGTCATTTTTCAAAAAGTGCGGTTTCTCCGTCATTGATAAAAACGATTTACCGCAAAAAGTCTGGGGAGAATGTTTTCGCTGTTCCAAGTTCCCCAACTGCGATGAAACCGCCTTGATATACCATTTCAAAGGTGATGTCTGATGGAGAAAACTCTCTCTACCCGTATGATTTTTGAAGGACGGGCCATTAAACTCAGAATCGATACCGTCATTACCGAAGATAAACGTCAGACTACCCGCGAGGTCGTCGAACATACCCCTTGTATTGCCGTGGTACCTATAGACGCCGATAATAATATCCTGTTGGTTAAACAGTTCCGTCAGGCAATAGGTAAAGAACTGTTAGAAATACCTGCCGGCGGTATCGAACCGGGTGAAGACCCTGCCGCTGCCGTCGCCCGCGAATTGCGTGAGGAGACCGGCTTCCTGCCAAAAAATATTAAACCGCTCGGCGGCTTCTACGCCGCTCCCGGTTATGCTACCGAATACTTATATCTCTTTATCGCTTCCGACTTGATTCCTATGCCGTTGGTAGCTGAAGATACTGCTGAAATCAAAGTCGTCCCGGTCGCTAAAGACCGTATTCCCGGCTTGATTGCTCAGGGTGATATTCAGGACAGTAAAAGCATCGCCGGACTGTTAAGATATCTTTATTTAGAATAACGTTCCCTTGTTTTTTGTACCAGATATTTTTCTCCTATGTTGTTGTCCAGTGAAAATGTCACCCTTAATGTTCTGAGAATTTGTCACCCCCCTACTTATCAATAAATATTCTATATTTACT
>JAFGLR010000141.1 GCA_016927955.1 Dehalococcoidales bacterium | reverse complement strand
TTGCCCAGTTTCGCCTCGATTAACCGGCTGACTTGCTGCTCGAAAGCCACTCGTTCATCACAGTTCCGCGGTACCTTGCCCGCCCCGTATTTTTGACGTACATCCTTCAAATACGGTACATGACTGAGCTCGATAACATCATGCCCGAAGGTTTGGGCAATAGCGGTACCGCTACAGCCGGGCCGATTGGTAAAGACGAGATAATGCTGATTGGGATTACGGTTTACGATTTCCCGGTAGTTAGTACCGGAACCGGAGATAAAGCATACGATGTCCATTCTCTTACCGGACTTCGCCGGGTCGTAAACTAAAGCCATATTATCCCTCTTTTGTTGATTCTCTAGCGTAATGCACTGAATCGAAACATTCCCGGAGTGGCATACCGGAGAGTTATTAATAATTTAACTTCCGTTTATTAAACCTCTCTGTCGGGAACGGGGTTTTTTTCAATCCGCAATTAATCCCATCTCACGGGCTATTACCTCTCGATGAAAATCAGCACTACCGAATGCAAACTCGGCACTCTTAGCCCGTCTGGTATATAGCTCTAAGTCCATGTCTTTCGTCCAGCCGATAGCACCGTGGATTTGGTGGCTTAAGGCGGTGACCCGGTAATAAGCTTCGTTACACCATGCCTTGGCCAAAGACACCTGCTTGGCATAAGGGAGTCCCTTATCTATCATCCAGGCTGCCTTATAAGTATTCAGCCTCGAAGCATCCACATCAGTCGCAATTTTGGCGCAATAATGCTGGATAGCCTGTAAACTGCCGATGGGACGCCCGAACTGTATTCTATTCTTGGCATATTCTACCGTCATCTCAAGCACCCGCTGGGCACCGCCTACCATCTCCGCACATTTTGCGACAGCCGCGCGAGCCAGGGTTCTCTCTAAACCTTCCCCGGCCTCCCCCAGTTTGCCAATCACCCCTTCGTAGGGCACTTTTACACCATCAAATTTAACTTCAAACTGCTTATTACCGGCTATAGACTTCAGGGGTGTATACTCTATACCGGGACTTTTTGAATCAATTAACACCAGGGTGATACCATGTTCCGTACTACCGCTTCCGGTTCTCACCGCTACGACTATATAATCAGCAACACGAGCATCCTGAACGAAGAGCTTAGTTCCGGTAAGGATGAGCCCATTTTCGTTAAGGATAGCCCGGCAGCTGATTCCAGCTGGTTTGTAGGTATCATCTGATTCAAGTAAAGCGAAGGCACAGCTCATTTGTCCTTTAGCTATCCGGGATAGTAAGGTCTCCTTTTGTTTTTCACTCCCCATATCTGATATGGTCAAACCACCCAGAACAACCGTAGATATGAAAGGAGATGGTAAGCAAGCTCTCCCCATTTCCTCTAACAAAATAACCAGGTCCGAAAAACTCCCTTCACTGCCCCCATACTTTTCGGGGAAAGGAAGAGCCATCCAGCCTAGCCCGGCCATATTATCCCACAGCTGGGGGGAATACCCAAGTTCATCATCTTCCATTTTCCTGACCAGCGTTTTAGGGCACTCTTTTTCCAGAAAATCGCGAGCTGTCTTTTTTAATAGTTCTTGCTCTTCGGTAAGGGAAAAATCCATTTGTCGCTCCCTGAATTTAGACTCTTCTTATAATTAAAATAACCGTATTATTAACCGCGCGGCATTTCTAAGCCTCTGGTGGCAATGATATTCCTCTGTATTTCGGACGTGCCGGTAAAAAGGGTAAAAGCAAAGGTTTCCAGATACCAACGCTCCATAATACCTTGAAGAACCGCCCATTTTGACCCTTTAGCCAGTTGGCCGTAGGAACCCAGGAGTTTCATAGCCGTATTAGCCGTTCTTTGTTGTGTTTCAAAGCTAAACACCTTACTCATGGATACCTGTACCGAGGCCGGAAGTCCTTTACTGGCAAGCCAGGCTCCACGATGGGAAAGCAAGCGTGCCGTTTGTATTTCGATTTCGATATCAGCTAAACGCTGGCGGATAAGCGGGTCACTTGCCTTTCCCTGTTCCTTGAGATATTGAACCAGCATTTCAAAAAGTCTTTGCATCGTTGCTATCGGCCCGACGTCGAGTCCGCGTTCAAAATCCAGTAAGGTCATGGCTACTTCCCACCCGTGATCTTTTTGCCCGAGGATATTTCCCCGGGGTACGACTACATCGTTCAGGAAAACCTCACATAAGTTGTTACCGCCACCCATATCGGTTATCGTGCGCACCGAAATCCCCGGCGTTCTCATATCCAATAAAAGAAATGTTATACCCATATGCTTTTTTGGAGGTGACGGATTCGTACGCACCAAAAGGAAGCACCAGTCCGCTTTGTGGGCGCCGCTCGTCCAGAGTTTTTGCCCGTTGATAATAAGCCTGTCACCATCTTCGCGAGCCGATGTCCTAATTGAAGCCAGGTCAGAACCTACTTCCGGCTCACTAAATCCCTCACACCAAAACCTCTCACCCCGGGCAATAGGCGGTAAATGCTCTTTCTTTTGCTGCTCAGTTCCAAAACGAATAAGCGTTGGAGCCAGCATGCCTACGGTAAACCCATCCCACCCGGGTGCCCCCCTGTAGTGAATTTCCTCTTGGAAGATAGTACTAAGGATAATACTACCCTTCCCGCCGTATTCTTCAGGCCAATTGAGGTTAAGCCATCCCTTCTCACCAAATTTACGTGCCAAAACCTTCTGCAGTTCCCATACCCCGTCACGATAGCGGTCTTCAGCGGGATTTATGACCGCTATGTCATACTCTGCAGGCAGTTCTTTGTCTAAAAAACTACGGACTTCCCGGCGAAAAGCTTCCTCCTCGGAAGTAAAGCTAAAATCCATCACTAACCACCTTATATATTTGTGTTATTATGACCCCTTGTTTATTTAAAAATTTATTAATCAAATCTTTTATTACTCACGCTACCTTAACCGTTATTATACTACAACTAAGGGTAAAAAACGCTCATTTAAACTTATCAACTCAATTCCCGAAATTTTCAAAAATTACAGAGACTAAATAAAAGCGGCTCGTGTTGAAAGATACGAGCCGCTTGGTTAACCATACGAAAAAGCTAACTCTTCTTTTCTTCTTTTTCCTTATTTAACGGCTTCAGGATTTCATCTATAATGCCGTATTCCAAAGCCTGCGTCGGATTCAAATAGAAATCCCGGTCGACATCATGGGTAATTTTCTCAACTGTCTGGCCGGTGTGCCTGGATAAGATATCCCGAATAATTTCCTGCAACCGCATAATCTCTCTGGCCGCGATAGCAATATCGGAAGCCTGTCCCTGTGCTCCGCCGAGCGCCTGGTGCATATGGATGGTAGCGTTGGGTAAAGCAAACCGTTTGCCCTTGGTTCCCGCGGCTAATAATACCGTACCGAAGCTGGCCGCCATCCCAACGCAAATCGTGGAAACATTGGGGCGGATAAGCTGCATCGTATCGTATATCGCCAGTCCCGCGCTGATAATCCCGCCCGGACTGTGGATATAAAGACTAATGTCTTTATCCGGGTCTTCCCGGTCGAGATATAAAAGCTGGGCGATAATTAAATTGGCAACCGTGAAATCAATCTGGGTGCCCAGAAAAATAATACGTTCTCGCAGCAGTAACGAGTAAATATCATAAACTCTTTCGCCTCTGGCACCAGTCTCGGTAACGTAAGGCATGCTGATATTGATAGGTAAGTTTTCCATTTATCCCTCCTTTTTCTCAGGTTCTCCCTTATTTTCAGTATAAGAGCTTTTTGCTATATCAATCAACCGCTGAGCGGCTTTTCGTACTTTAATCATGTCTTTGATGGCATCCCGGGAATTATTGAAGGACGCTCGCATTTCCGCTATCTCATGTTCGTGAGCGTCATGTTCGTGAGCGTGTTGTTCGTGAGCGTGTTGTTCGTGAGATCTTTTAACCATCGTCTCAATTTCGGCATCGACTTCGGTCTCGGTAACTTCGATATTCTCTGACTCCGCAATTTTTTCCAATAACAATGATTGCCTTACCCGTTTCTCAGCCCGCGGCATTAACTCTACCCGCAAATCATCAGGGGTCTTTTTCATCGCCTTCATATAGTCTTCGATGTTCATCCCGCTCATCTGAAGATACTGCAATTGCTGTTCTAGCAACCGCTCAGTCTCCCTTTCGACAATAACCGGAGGATATTCGATTTTACTGACATCCACTACCGCCTGGATAACTTTCTCTTCATAGTCAAGCCGGTCTCTTTCTTCGGCTCTTTCTTTCAGTTCCTTCGCAATACGTTCGCGGAGTACGGTGATATTCTCACATTCCGGGGAAACAACCTTGACGAACTCCTCGTTAACTTCCGGCAGTTTCTCCTGCTTAACCTCCACGACTTTAATACGGAAAGATACGTCTTTACCGGCCAGTTCTGTATTCGTATAATCGGTAGGCATCTGAAGGGTAAATTCCTTCTCTTCGCCCCGGCTCAGACCAACAAGCTGTTCTGCGAAACCGGGTAACGGGAATTTAGACCCCTCTTCGAGCTGGTATTGCCAGCCGTCACGGTTGATTACCGGTTTGCCGGCGGCTTCACTTTTAATATCCATCGTTACCATATCGCTCATGGCAATAGCTCTATCAACCGGTTCCCAGACCGCATTCTGGTGCCGCAGCTGCTCGATAACCCTATCTACATGTTCGTCTTTAAATTCCGAAGTTATCGGTTCAACCTTAATCGCTTTATAATCACCCGGTGCTATTACCGGAGGTAACGGCACAATCGCTTTAAAAGTTACCGGCTCCATCTGGGTTATTTCGATTGCAGACTGGGTAAAAGGTTCGATATTCTCTTCCTTTAACGCTTTCGTTAAAGTATCGGAAATGATATCCTCCAGCGCTTCTTCAAGCAGAGCTTCTTTACCTACAAAACTTTCCACTACGTCACGGGGAGCTTTGCCCTTACGGAAACCCGGAATATTTGCCTTTTTAACCACCCGCTGGTAGGCTTTTTTCATACCGGCTTCGACTTCGTCCGGTTCGGCTTCTACCGTTATGAATGCCTGACTGTTTTCAATTTTTTCTTTAGTTGCCTTCACCTTACCTCCAATATAGGGACAAATCCTGACTCCCAAGTTTTAAATACTAAACAAATGACAAATATGCCTATGTTTCAGCTTTAGGCAAATCTTCTTCTCTTAACCTGATATGCATATCACGCAACTGCGTCTCGGTCGCTTCCGCCGGAGCATTAAATACCAAATCGACAGCGTTCTGGTTCTTGGGGAAAGCAATTACCTGCCGTATGGTATTCTCCCCTGCCAGAAGCATTACCAGCCGGTCCACCCCGAAGGCTACGCCGCCGTGAGGCGGTGCGCCGTACCGGAAGGCTTCCATTATATGGCCGAAAAGCCGGTCGATACTTTCATCAGTGTGGCCTAAGATATGGAATACCCGGCGTTGCAAATCAGTGTTATGAATACGGATACTGCCGCCACCAATTTCGAAGCCGTTGCAGATTAAATCATAATGTTTACCGTGTACCGTTTCCGGTGTTTTTTCCAGCATACCGGCATGTCCGTCTTTCGGCTCGGTAAACGGATGGTGCATCGATTGCCAGTGATTTTCATCTTTGTTCCATTCAAAAAGCGGGAAATCAACGACAAAGCCGAAGGCGAACAGGTTCGGGTCAGCGAGGTTAAGCCGCTTGCCCATTTCCTTACGCAGCTCACCCATAGCCAGGCTAACCGCGTCACCTTTACCGGCGATAAGCAGCAATAAATCACCTTTCGTTGCTTCCAGCCTCTCGGCCATTTGCTTAACCTGTTCGAGCGTTAGATACTTTAATGCCTGCGACTTGACGTCGCTTAAAACGATGTCTTTAATATCACCCGGTCCGGAGCCCAGTGAAATGGTCACGACACCCTTCGCCCCGCAGGTTTGGACGAAGTTGTTCAATTCATCTAGCTGGCTGCGGGTATAGCTGCCGCATTTCGCAGCACAGAGGCCTTTAACCTTACCACCCTCGGCAACCGTATTGCGAAAAACCGCAAACTCGGATGAAGCTACGATGTCGGAAAGGTCTTTAATCTCTAATCCAAAGCGTAAGTCCGGCTTATCGGAACCATATTTTTCCATCGCCTCGGCAAAGGTAATTCTGGGGAAAGGCCTCATTATCCGAAATTCCGGTTTAACGGTCTCCATCAAGGAAGTAAAGAGGGCTTCTACCAGTTGAAGAATATCTTCTTCTTCCACAAAACTCTGTTCGATATCGAGTTGGGTAAACTCCGGCTGCCGGTCGGCCCGGGTATCCTCATCACGGAAACAGCGAGCAATCTGGTAATATTTTTCGATACCGGCCACCATCAGTAATTGCTTCATCTGCTGCGGCGATTGCGGTAACGCATAAAAACAGCCCGGCCAGACACGGCTGGGGACCATATAATCACGGGCACCCTCCGGCGTGCTTTTAATCAACATCGGAGTTTCAACATCGATAAAACCGCGGCTTTCCAGGAAATTACGCATAAACCGGACTATTTTTGCCCGCAATAACAGGTTATCTTTCATACGGGTACGGCGTAAATCCAGATAGCGATATTTCAGGCGCAGATTTTCTTCAACCTCAATATCCTCGTTGATGTAAAACGGCGGTGTCAGTGAGGTATTTAATATCGCAACGCTTTCGGCGACAATCTCGATATCGCCGGTAGCCAGCTTCGAGTTTTCCGTGCCGGCCGGACGCATTGAAACCTTACCGGTGATACCGGCTACGTATTCACCACGCAACTGGTCAGCCGTTTTATGAGCCGTTCCGGACATTTCGGGATTAAAAACAACCTGAGTAACACCGTCTCTATCCCTTAAATCGATAAATATAAGCCCGCCGTGGTCGCGGCGCCGGTCTACCCATCCTGCCAGTTTAACCGTTTGCCCGACATTCTCTTTCCGAAGTTCGCCGCAGCTATGGGATTTTAACAAAAACTTCCTCCGATTTTACATGAACCAAAGCTGATTATATCTTAATAGCGGTTAAAGCTTCAACTGAATACCGTGTAAATATTGTATTTAACTATAATGCAAGAACGGTAAAGAACCAGGTTGTTTTCAACTATTTATGCGGTATAATTATTACCATTTTGATATACTTACTCGGGCTTTGACAAAGTTTTCTCAAGTCATTATGATGAGTATTATATGAGCAAAACGATTGCCGAAATCAATGAGAAAATTAAACTGGGTAAAGCCGTAGTCGTGACGGCAGAAGAAATAATCGATATCGTTAAAAAGAAAGGCTCGAAGAAAGCCGCAGAGGATGTCGATGTCGTCACCACCGGCACCTTCGGGCCGATGTGTTCTTCGGGCGCTTATTTTAATATCGGCCATACTAAACCGCGCATTAAGTTGGGCGGCGGCCGGGTTACTCTGAATGATGTACCGGCTTATACAGGTATTGCGGCTGTTGATATCTTCCTCGGGGCAACAGCGATACCGGATGACGACCCGCGAAATCGGATTCATCCCGGTGATTTTAACTATGGCGGCGGTCACGTGATAGAAGAATTAGTCGCCGGGAAAGACGTCCGGCTGGTTGCCTCTGCTTACGGCACGGACTGTTATCCGCGTAAAAAGCTGGAGACATGGATAAGCCTGAAAGATATCAATGAGGCAGTCTTATTTAACCCGCGTAACGCTTACCAGAATTATAATGTGGCTATAAATTCTTCAAACAAGACGATTTATACTTATATGGGGATTTTAAAACCAAATTATGGTAATGTGAACTATTCCACTTCCGGGCAGCTTTCACCGTTGTTAAAGGACCCGTTCTACCGCACTCTCGGTATCGGGACGAGAATATTTTTAGGCGGCGGTATTGGTTATGTCGCCTGGCCGGGCACGCAGTTTAACCCCGGTGTAATACGTAATGATTTAGGTATTCCGAAGCGTGGTGCGGGTACGCTCGCGGTAATCGGTGATTTGAAACAAATGAAAGCCCGATGGTTGGTCGGCACCAGTATGATAGGTTACGGGGCTACTCTAACCGTTGGTATCGGTGTTCCGATACCGATTCTGTCCGAAGAAATACTAATTAATGCGGCGGCGACCGATGCTGATATCGTTGCAACCATTTACGATTACTCAGATGCATATCCTAATCTGAAACCGGATATCGTTGCAGAAGTAACTTACGCTCAATTAAAGAGCGGTAAGATAATTATTAACGGCAAGGAAGTACCCACCGGTTCCCTTTCCAGTTACTCACGTGCAGTGGAAATTGCGGGTATCCTGAAAGAATGGATACTTAAAGGGCAATTCCCGCTAACCGAACCGGTCGCTTATTTTCCCGGTCCAGACTCCGGTGTAAGCGTTAAACCATTAAACGAAAGACCCCTGGAACCGTAAGGAGACAAAATGGCTGTCTCAAAAAGAATAGTATTGCATTTTCCACAGCGGATAACTAACCGACCGATTGTCAGCCGGCTAGTGAAAGACTATAATCTGGATTTTAATATCCTCAAGGCTCTCGTTACCCCGGAGGAAGAGGGATTACTGGTTCTCGAATTAAGCGGCGAGCGGGCTGATTATGATAAGGGAATCCAGTACCTCACTGACGCCGGAGTAAGGATTCAGGCGCTTAGCCGGGATATTATTCGTAATGAAGACCGCTGCACCTCTTGCGGAGCCTGCGTTACCATTTGTCCCGCCGGCTGTTTTAAGGTCAATACCAAGACGCACAAAGTTAATTTCGAGGGCGAAAAATGTATTGCCTGCGGCATCTGCATCAAAGCCTGCCCGCCGCGGGCGATGGAAGTCCATTTCTAAAATAAGGGAGAGGGGGAAATTCCCATCCCTCAGCTTTTCGGAAATTAACTCTGTTTTACCATACCAGCCTACAAATTAAAACTAATTATTAAGTCACAATTTTCATTTAGTACTATTTTCATACGGGCATAAGCGTAAACTATATCTATTTTCCTTAGAAAAATAATTTCTTTTAGGCTATCATTAGGTTATGGCAAAAAGTTCGGCATACCAACCCCGTACTTACCGGCACTGGACGAAAGGCAGCGACCTTGTCTCTTACAGTATTACGGTTAAAGAGACCGACCTTTACATCCGTACCGTAACAAATCTGAAAAGCAAAGCCGAACGCCTTATTTTAAAATACCGGGAACCGCTGGAAAAATACATCTCTTCGCATCCGGAATTTAGTACCTCTCTTGAGCCGGTAACTGCGGCCAAAGACGCACCCCGGATTGTGAAAGTAATGGCGGCAGCTGCGGCTAAAGTCGGCGTCGGCCCAATGGCTTCCGTAGCCGGGGCTATTGCCGAATTCGTCGGTAAAGAATTACTGGAATACTCCCCCGAAATTATCATCGAAAACGGCGGTGATATCTATATTAAAAGCCTGAAGAAAAGAACGGTCGGTATTTACGCCGGTGATTCGCCGCTAACCGGAAAAATCGGTATCGAAATTGATGGTAAAGACAACCCTATTGGAGTTTGCACCTCCTCCGGTAAGGTCGGGCACTCGCTGAGCTTTGGGAAAGCCGATGCCGTCACCATTCTGGCTAAATCAGCCACTTTAGCCGACGCCGCTGCCACAGCTACCGGTAATATAGTGCAGACATCCGATGATATTACCCGGGCTATCGAATCCGCTCAGAAGATTGATGGGTTACTGGGAGTCCTGATAATCGTAGGAGATAAAATGGGGATTTGGGGCCAGATAAAAATCTGTTCGCTGTGAGGTAATAATGGAGACTAAGTTTATCGTGATAATGGTAACCGCTAAAGATAACACCGAGGCTCAAAAGATAGCCCGGGAAATACTGGGGAAACGCCGGGCGGCCTGCGTTAATATCATTCCCGCTGTTAATTCTACCTTCTGGTGGCTGGATAAAATAGAATCGGAAAATGAATGCCTGCTTATTATTAAAACATCGGTATTTATGTTGAATGCCGTTACCGAAATAATAAAAAAGAACCACAGCTACAGCGTACCGGAAATTATCGCTCTGCCGGTGGTTGGCGGCAACCCTGACTATTTGAAGTGGATAGAAAATACCCTCAAATAAGGACTCGCTATGAAAACAAGAATTACAGAACTTTTCGGGATTAAAGACATTCCTTCGGTGGCAGATTTGATTAATCGAATCGTAACCGAAGCGGAAAATATTTTAAGAAACGCTAAGGAAAGATACGGATTAATTTAGCCGTTGATTCAACCCTAAGCTATCATCGTCCTTGACTATTAACGAATATTTCGTTAATATATGCATCATGAATAAAAATAATAATTCCGCAGAACAAATCGTTAACAAATTCGGCGGCCAGTCTTCATTGGCCAATCTCCTGGGCAGGCGCCAGAGCACAGTACAGCACTGGGTCGAGACAGGTATCATACCGGCACAGTGGCATCAACCTTTGTTAAAACTGGCCCGGGAAAAGGGAATAAACCTCGAACCCGATGACTTTATCGAAAAGGCAATACCCGTAATCCAGCCGGTAAAAGGCAAACTCGGCGTATTAGTTGTCGGTCTGGGGGCAGTGGCCTCCACCCTCATCGCCGGAGTTGAGCATATCCGCCGGGGCACCGGCAGTCCTGTTGGCTCAGTAACGCAGATGGCAACGATTAGACTGGGCAAACGTACCGAAAAAAAGTCTCCTTTAATACGCGATTTCGTGCCTCTGGCAAGTCTCGACCAGCTTGTATTCGGAACCTGGGACCCGATTCCGGACAATGCTTATGAGTCCTGCATAAAGTGCGGTGTGCTGGACCGGAACCAACATATCGAGCCTATCGCCGATTTTCTGAAGCAAATTAAACCCATGCCGGCAGTTTTCGACAGTACGTGGGTAAAACGCATTAAGGGCAACAATGTCAAAAAGGCCAAAACCAAGTTTGAGATGGTTGAAGCCCTCCGTGACGATATCCACCGCTTCAAGAAAGCCAATAAATGCGACCGACTAGTCATGATATGGCTGGCCTCAACGGAAAAATTCAGCACCGTTTCGAAAGTACATGAAACCACCGATAATTTCGTTAAGGGGCTAAAGAATAACGATAAAGATATTTCCCCATCCCAGATATACGCTTATGCGGCACTACTGGAAGGCATTCCTTTTGCCAACGGGGCTCCGGCTCTCACAGTAGATATTCCAGCCTTCGAGAAGATGGCCAAAGATAACCATATCCCAATTGCCGGCAAGGATATGAAAACCGGTCAAACCCTGATGAAAACAGTCGTCGCTCCTATGCTTAAGGCCAGAATGCTCGGTCTCGACGGCTGGTTTTCCACCAACATTCTGGGCAACCGCGACGGCGAAGTATTAGATGAACCGGAGAACTTCAGAACTAAAGAGGAATCTAAACTGGGGGCACTGGAGTATATCTTACAACCCGATATATACCCTGAGCTTTACAGCAAAGCAACTCATAAGGTACGGATTGAATATTATCCGCCCCGGGGAGACGCTAAGGAAGGCTGGGATAACATTGATATCTTCGGCTGGCTGGGCAAGCGTATGCAGATAAAAATTAATTTCCTGTGTTCGGACTCTACTCTGGCCGCACCGGTTGCGCTTGATATCTTACTTTTCATGGACCTGGCGAAACGGGCTGGTCTCGGCGGAATACAGGAATGGTTGTCTTTCTACTTCAAGAGCCCACAACACGCCGCTACTGTATATCCGGAACACGATTTATTTATACAACAAACTAAGCTTAAGAACACGCTCAGATGGCTAATGGGCGAAGAACAGATTACCCATCTAGGCATGGAATATTACCAGGAAGACTGAGCGGGAAATGGACTCTTTAATACCTCACCAACCGATGGAACGCAACCTCGCCATGGATTTGGTACGGGTTACCGAAGCGGCGGCCATGGCCGCCGCTCGTTATCTTGGCAGAGGTGACAAGAACCTGGTAGATAAAGCCGCAGTCGATGCTATGCGTTATACATTAGGATATGTACACATGGACGGAGTCGTAGTTATCGGCGAAGGCGAAAAAGACAAGGCCCCCATGCTGTATATCGGCGAATATATCGGAGACGGTACCAGTTTACCGGTCGATATCGCCGTAGATCCTATCGACGGTACCACCTCCGTTGCCCGGGGCCTACCCGGAGCTATATCTACAGTGGCACTCTCAATAAAGGGAACAATGCACTACCCCAAAGAGTTTTTTTACATGAATAAAATAGTCACCGGAGCCGAGGCTAGAGACTGTATCGACATCAACGCTCCGGTAAAAGAAAACCTTAGAAATATTGCCCAAGCCAAGCAAAAACCGATTTCTGAAATTACAGTCGTAGTCATAGATAGACCACGCCATGAACAGTTATTGACTGAAATTAGGAGTGCCGGTGCCAGGGTTAAACTGATTTCCGATGGGGATGTCGCCGCAGCTATCGAAGCCGCCCTGCCGGAAAAAGAAGTCGATGTGCTGATGGGTATCGGCGGTACTCCGGAAGCAGTGATTGCGGCAGCGGCGATACACTGCACTGGCGGTATTATACAATGCAAAGCCTGGCCCAAGGATGAAAAGGAAAGAAAGGCCGCTATCGCCAAGGGAATTGACGTTGATAAGGTGTACAGTACGAATGATTTAATCGATAGCGACGATGTCTTTTTTGCCGCAACCGGAGTTACCAGTGGAGAACTGTTAAAGGGAGTACGTTACTTTAGCGGCGGAGCCCAGACCCAATCTCTGGCAATGCGCTGCAGATCCGGTACGATTCGCTGGGTTGATGCCTACCATAATTCAACAAAGCTCGCTAAACTCAAATTCTAAATTGTATCCATATCTTTGGGGCAGCATTAAGGAAAAATACGGGATTTAACATTTTTTCTCTCCCCTTACGGGAGAGAATTTAAGTGAGGGGTATAAACAAGTCCTACTCTGCCTTTTCTTTGGCTTCTCTGGCTTTGAGCCATTTTTGTTTCTGGCTGAGGCGAATTTCTTCATCGGTGGTTCTATAGTTTTGAAGGAATTCTTCGTAAAAACCGCTGAATGTCCCGTCTATGGTAGATTCTCTCACTTTTTTCACCAGAGAATGCATAAAGGTCAGATTATGCAACGTGGCTAGACGGTAAGCCAGCAGTTCGCCGGCATTAAACAAATGATGCAGATAAGCCGCGGAAAAGTGAGTACATGTATAACAACCACAGCCAGGCATGACCGGCCCGGTCTGTTGAGCATAACCCGCATTCCGGATATTGACACGCCCGTTCCAGGTAAACAAGGCCCCGTTGCGGGCGACACGAGTCGGTAACACGCAATCGAAAATATCGATACCCCTGGCGACCCCTTCGACGATATCCTCCGGCGAGCCGACGCCCATCAAATAGCGCGGTTTTTCTACCGGTAGTTGAGCTGCCGTTTCTGCCAGAATGGAATACATTATGTCCTTCGGCTCACCCACGCTTAAACCGCCGATAGCATACCCCTCAAAATCCAGCTCTTTCAGAAAGTTAACCGATTGTTTTCTCAGGTCGGAGTAAATACCGCCCTGCACTATTCCGTAAAGCGACTGGTTCTCGCTTTTTTGAGCCTCCCGGCATCTGGCTGCCCAGCGGTGCGTCCGGTGCATCGCTTCTGCCACCTTTTCCCGGCCGGCATCATGCGGAGCGCATTCGTCCAGTACCATCATCACATCAGAGCCAAGGGCTTCCTGGTATTCAACCGCCAATTCCGGGGTCAGGAAATGCTGACTACCGTCGATATGGGAACGGAACATTACGCCATCATCAGTAACTTTACGCAGGGGTGCCAGACTAAAAACCTGAAAACCACCGCTATCGGTTAATATTGCACCCTCCCAACTCATAAACTTATGTAAACCACCCAGCTTCTTAATAACCTCTATGCCCGGCCGCAGGTATAAATGATAATTGTTAGCCAGAATCATTTTATAGCCGATGCCGGATATTTCATCGGGCGTGAGAGTTTTTACTGTCGCCTGACTACCTACCGGTAAAAAAACGGGCGTCGGCACAGTACCGTGAGAAGTAATAAGTTCCCCGGCCCGTGCCTGTGTTTCGATCAACAAATGAAACTTCTTATCAGTCATTTGGATTAGTATTTTTCTCCATACCGGAACTTAATAAAAACCTGAATACCCCAACTTTAGATATCCGAAGGTAAAGCATAGGAATTAGTAATATCGTTCAGAGTAATGAATCCTACCAGAACACCCGGGTGATTTTTTTGGATAATCGGCAGATGGCTGATATTATTATCATTCATCCTGGTAAGGGCGTCAAAAAGCGATTCGTAAGAGTATCCGACCACTAATTTCTTTATCATAACATCCCTGACAGTCATCTGCTGCCACTTAACTTCAGGAATGCGAACGAGGTCCAGGTTCGCTATAATACCCACTAAATATCTGTTTTCCAAAACCGGTACGGCATCTATCTTTTTAGCTTTCAGAATGTCGGCCAGTGTCGATAAAGGTTCCTCAGGGGAAATGGTAACAACCGGCTTTTGCATAACCTCACCGATGCTTATCTTTTTCAGCAACGGTATGGTATATTCCTTACGGTGAGCCGGTGAGTGCGACCTGGAATCCACCTGATGCTCATATATATATATAACTCCCTCTTGTCATAAAATAGGTGATAAATACGGTAACCATGCAAGGTGCCAGGAGAAAATAACTCCCAGTCATCTCACTGACCATTATCATAATAGGTAACGGAGCCTTAGCAATACCACCGAACAATCCCATCATGCCTACGATAACGAATGCCGCCGGAGTAGAAGGGATAAACGGCGTAATCGAGGGATATAAATGTAAGGCATACCAGACAAGACCACCTACCATACTGCCTATAAAAAGACCCGGAGCGAAAACGCCACCGCTACCCCCGGAACCTATCGAAAAACCAGTGGCAGCAATTTTGGCAAATATTAGTGCTACCATAACAAGGATGGGAAGAGCGGCATAGTTACCATCGATTGCATACTGCATCCAACCGTAGCCCGAGCCCATCACCTGGGGTAAAAATATGGCGATTCCACCGACCAGCAATCCACCTAGTGCTGGTTTAAGATATACCGGGATACGGAGTTTTCTGAATAAATCCCTAATCCAGTAGAACGACCGTCCGTACAGCGTCCCGAAGACACCGCAAGCCACGCCCAAAACGATATAACCGAGTAACTCTTGCGGCCTCTGGTAAACGAGAGTAGGTTCAATGACAAATATCGGTGTCCAACCAGCCCAGGAAGCAAAAATAGTGTAACCTACTATAGAAGCTATAAAAGACGGCAATAGAGCATAGACCTCAAAGTCCCGCCGGTACAAAATAGCGATACTCAGTAAAGCTCCCCCTAGCGGAGATTTAAAGATAGAGCCGATGCCGGCCCCGATACCTATAGCCAAAGCAATACGTCTGTCACGATCATCCAGTTTGAAAATATCTGCAATAGCCGAACCGAAACCGGCACCAACGAGAGCAACCGGCCCTTCACGTCCCGCACTACCACCCGAGCCGATAGTTATAGCCGAAGCAATGATTTTGATAACAGGAACACGGCGCCTGATGAAACCATTTTTATTATGAAAAGCATTAATAGCCGCATCTGTCCCGTGTCCTTCAGCTTCCGGGGCCCATTTATATACTATCAACCCGCTCACGAGGCCGCCAAGAGTGGTGATAATCGGTATTGCCCAAATTCTCAGTGGCCCTGATGCAACTACCTGAGCAACCTCACCACCCGATGCCGGGGGGAAATAACCGGCCCCCCAACCAAGAAAATACTTAGTGCAGTATTGTATGGCAAGATAGAATAATATAGAAGCAAAACCGGATACTACACCCACTAAAATACTGATAGTCAACCATTTGCGCAGGTATCCGGCATTTGCAAAATTGAATTGTTCCCGAATAGCTGTTCTATTAAACTTGAATCTGCACATTAGTAATGTCGCATTTCGGCCGTTCTAAATATCTCTCCGGACATTACGCTTGGCCGATTTCATCCAAATAACTCTGCAATATTACAGCCGCGGCAAAAGCGTCATCCGGTACTTTTTCTTTCGTCTTTTTAGTACGGGATTCCCGCATCAAACGTTTGGCCGATACTGTGGAAAGACGCTCATCACGCATTTTAAGTGGAATCCCGGTATGCTGGGTCAAATGGTTGACAAAGATATGAACCTTTTCCGCCTGCTCGCCAACAACGCCGCTTAAAGATAACGGCAATCCGATAATTACTTCCTTCACCTGGTGTTGATTGATAAAACCAACGATTTTCTCAACGTCTGCGGTCTCGTTGGTGCGTTC
Organism: Dehalococcoidales bacterium; assembly: GCA_016927955.1. Taxonomy (GTDB): domain Bacteria; phylum Chloroflexota; class Dehalococcoidia; order Dehalococcoidales; family JAFGLR01; genus JAFGLR01. The sequence goes on along the minus strand of JAFGLR010000141.1, from coordinate 384 downwards.
CATAACTGTCAGCGGACTTGCCAGAATACCCAGAGGGTCGCTAAGAGCAACCCCGATTCTCCTATCCCCGACATCCAGACCCAATATTCTTGCGATGGTTTTCCTCCGTCCGGTTATCGTTATAACAACTGCATTTTAAATCAGAGTTTTTACCAGCCGCAAGGCTTCATCGACTCTGGAAGTATCTTTACCGCCTGCCTGTGCCATTTCCGGCCTGCCGCCGCCACCACCACCCGTCAACGCAGCCACCTGCTTCACAATCTTACCGGCATGATAGCCTTTTGCCACTAAATCAGAGGTTACAAAAGCGATGAAAGCGGGTTTGTCTTCATAAATCGTGCCGAGCACAATAACCCCGCTCTTTAATTTATCACGCAGCATATC
>JAFGLR010000014.1 GCA_016927955.1 Dehalococcoidales bacterium | reverse complement strand
TCAGGAGGTGTAATTAATAATATTATCGTTACCAAAGGTGGGGCATTTTAACCGCCAAAAGTGAGACATTTTCATTTGCCATTGACAGCATATACCTTCTATGACCAGTTTGTCCCAGCTTACGTTGAGCTTCTTTTCAGCTCGTTGAGTAGCCTAAGCCCCTCCTCTGTCGTCCTTGCCGAGAACACGTGCTGCTTCTGTTTAGCCATCCCTTTGCCTCCTCGTCTGGCGTTTTACCGAATTATGGCGTGTTTCACCAAATCCGTACACGGCTGTTAGAGAAGCCTGCGGGCGTTTATGGGCATCTACAATAGGCGTGGGACTGATTAGAGAGGCTATTGCATTAATGGCATATCTTTCAAACCATTGGGCAATTGTTAAACGCTGTTAATCTTCATACCGCACTATTACTATTGGGAAATTGTAAAAAAGGATAAATAAAAGCCCTGCTATCAACAGGGCTGTAACATTCGCCAGCGGGAATCGAACCCGTCCCTGCTCCTTGTAGGGGAGCCGTCCTAACCGATAGACTATGACGCTATAAATTGTATTATAATTATACCACAAATTTGATTAATTCAAAACAATAAACTGCTGGGGAATGGTCGGGGAATAATCCTTCGGAAAACGAATTCACTACGAATCTGGGGCATTATATAGTGTTATACTATAGACCTTATGTAGCAGGGACGCCTTTCAGTAGCGTATAGCGGCCGGGCGACAGGCCCCCAGTGTGAGAAAAGCGGGGCGGGTATCCAGAACTCGCCGCGGGGCACCACGGCGGGAAACGGGACTGCCTGTGAGCTAGCAAATACTTTAGGCGGGATAAAAAGTAGGCCAGTGTAGTTGTGATTGACTATGGGCCAGTGGTATTAAGTTATGTATCTTGCTAAGACACTATTTATCTGAATAAAGGCATCACCTCTTTGTGATACCACACACTGAGCCGACGCTTGAAGAATGTTCTCGGGTTCCAAGCATAAGTTGCCAGCCAAATGATGGAATTCATCATGTTTCCCAGCATTTCTCGCTTCTTTTAAGTATGATGAAAGTACTTCGGTAGGAACCCGCCAAGCCGCTGCCAGTTCATTAATATTTATCGTTAATAGGGTATCGATTAGCCATCTTTCAGGCCAGATACTTTCAGGGAGGAAAGCCATTCTCTCTGAGAACCAAGCTATCTCTTCATCACGATTTTCACAAGATTCCAAGGCAACTAAGAACTGACTTTTAAACATATCGCATGAATTTTCTTGATCTCCATCCATAACTGTAATGCATTCATTACCTCTTCTATCTTTCCGCCTTGAGGCCATTTGCCGAATTATGGCACTTGGTGAACCAATTATTATTATTTCTACACGCTTCCGCATGGTATTATCCATGAAGGCTTCGACTATATATTTTGCTACTCCATCCTCAACATAAATGTCTAACTCTCTTGATTTCTCTCCAGATAGACTGCCAGCAGCATATAATGGAGACATTGATGGCGTAATAATTGTCCCAGAAGGTAGGCATTCCACATAAAAACAAGCCTCTGGTGGTAATGTTTCTAAGATTGTAGGTGAATGTGTAGTACAGATTACCTGAATATGTCTCTGTTTACAGGTGTCTTTTAGCTCATTGATTAATCTTTTCTGGGCTTGGGTATGTAGGCCAAGTTCAATCTCATCAATGACAAGCAGAGTGCCCCTTGGGGTTGCGTATATCATCGAGAATATCTCGAACAAAGCATTCTCACCTGCACCCATGTTGAAGCCTGAATACTGGGTTCCTTCATTTGCAACTACAGGTAGCCGGTATTTCCCATACGTTTTCATCTTGAAACTATCGTAAGTAGTCCCTAAGATTCTTCCAACAGTATCCTTTACCGCATCCTCCCATCCAGACAATCCTTGGTCGGAAAAAAGTGATCGGTAACTTCTAGAAACACTCTTCTCAGATGGTGGAACAACCCGTTGGACTCCGAAGAATATGACATTTCGTTTAACTCTTCTGGCATACTTGCTCCATTTACCCCCCCTTTTTTTACTGCGTACTTGGAATAAGTTGCCCACGCCAGTCGGTGACCTGGAAGATATTTTCCAGTGATCATGCATAATGCGATATAGAATCTTGATTCCTTGGGGCGGGACTTCCTCAGAACTCTGTACAAAAAAATCGGAAAAAGTATAGTATGAAGCCTTTCTCTCGGGAAGCCTGAAACCATCATCAGAATTGTGAAAAGCACAAGCCGCCATAGCTAAAATTGTTGACTTCCCTGACCTATTCTTTCCTGCTATTGCTGAAATAGGATAGGTGAACTTGATTTCAAAGGGCCCCAATCCCCGTAACTGTCCCTCCCTAAGTTGTATCTCCGAAAGAGATTGTACTGTCATGTCATTGGAGAACCAGCCAAGGTTATCTTTATCAACTTGTGAGGATAAATATTTCAATTGTTCCTCCAGTATCCTATTTGAATATGAATCTAATTCAACTCGAGTTAATTGTCAAGTCAACCCAATTAGATAAGTTGGACATAATTTAACTAAAAACGAATACGAAATGCCCACCATTACGTTATAAAGAGAATACATTTATGTACTTATATCTTATGCCTATTGAAATCTCCATCTTTGAGCGTACGAGGTGGGATTGGGTATGAGAGTAAACACGGATTAGACGTCCCCAACCAGCTGCGAGGCTCTACGGCCACAAACCGGGGCACTTCTGAGGCTGGCGAGGTATATAAGGCTGAAAGGGAAAAGGTCGTGGCAGTCAATCCGTGAGCCTCTGGCAAAGTCACGATATGGAGGTGCCTTGCTTTTCTCCCCTCTGGTACGTCCGCTGTCATTTTAGAGATAAGTCCAGCTGGTTCGGGCCAATAACCAAAGGGTTCACGGCGTCATCCCCTATTCGACGGCGATACCGGGCAGGATTACGGGGGCGTGTGGCCCTTCTGGACCTGTGCCGTGCTCATTATTTACGGTCTGAAATCAAGGTTTTCGGGGAAATGAAATAGAAATATCTATGTATTGGTTTTCCCTTTCTAGTACCTGTGTTATCCTATTATGCTGAATCGTGACTCTCTGCGTAGATTAGTCTATTGCCAAGATATCTTTTCTCCTGAAAGGCAATTTTACACTCAAGAGTGGCAGGAAAAGCTAATTTACGATATATTACAAAATGGGGCTATGATTTGAGTGTTACCAATAATAAAACCCATTAGGAATTTTATCTTAATTTGACTTTTTTAAGGAGGAGACAAATGACAAATAATAGTGTTGTCAAGGCTAAACTCAAGGAACGTATGGTAGAAGTAAAGGTTAGGTTCTGGACTCATGGGATAGACGGGTTACCCGAGGGATATATAATCCCTAAACATACTTGGACGAGAGGCATTATAAGAATTGAGAGCAATGACTCCTATGGAATTAAACCTGTAAAAACTCGCCATTTCAACTCTTTGATTGAAATTCCAAACTTAATAGAAAAGGTACTGATTGATCATAATGTTAAACTTCATCGTAAGAGAAATACGGAGAAATATATTGTGTAAATGGTCGTCGCCGCCCCAAAGGCCCCTGTTTCGCACTGTAGTTCGCCGTGGTGATTCCTGATTTAAGTGGACTGCCCCAGTTCGACGTAGATGTAATGGATCTCTGGTTAGGATTCTACACAACAGATTGTGCGTGTATACCGTTTCTTATTTGATTGGTTAAAGCCTTCCTTTTTCCGAATAATAAATCGGTCATCTAGTATCCGCACGCTTACTACGTCAGTTATTATCAACCTTTTCCAACATGGTAAGCCGCCTGAAGATGAATAACCAGCGGTTTGCCAAAAATCGAGCAATACATTTCCACTTGGAGATTTATAGATTATGTGAGGTTCAACAATTCTCTCGGCCTTATCATTTTTTGACCTTATCGCACACAAGTTTTTGTCATGTATGGCTTTTAATAAGGAATCCACGTTATTCATATCACACGCCTCCGCCTACGCAAGGGGATCTATTGAGCAGCCTTTTCGATTGCCTTATCGAAACACTTCCTTATTATTTCAGGGATATGGTCTGCTTTTGTAACAGACTTCGCGAGCATCAGGCCTATTTCCGGTTTATTATCGTTCTGAAGTAAGGTCTCCATAGAGTCTAAAAATTTCTTAGCCCCTTGCCTGTATGGTTCAATCTTGGCAGGTGTCCAATCGTTCTTCGAATCAGGCTGGTTTACGTTTAGGACAGCAGTCCAGATTTCATTGGAGAATGAGTACTCAAAACACTCGGGGCCTATAATGTGTACTTGTTCGGCAATAGAAAAGCCAGCCTTCTCCAAGGTAGAGGTAGTCAGGAGCCTTTTGGTTCCCTTATTAATTGTAGTGTCTTGGTCTACGAGGAAAATTACATGTCTGCCGTTTCGGTGCATAAACTTAGCAAAAACAATAGCCCCGTACTGATTATAGCAATTGACTAGTCTAATGCCGCATCTAAACAGGCTGTCGTTGGCGTAAATCCTAAATAATATGGGCAAAGCGGATTGTTCAGTAGGGCCTTCGAATGCCAGAAAGCAACGCTCATAAAGAATAGTAGCATTGTCAAAGCCTATTGATTCCCCTAACCTGTCGATAAAAAAGGCACTCTCTTCGGGGTCATCTGACTGTGGATGCAAATACTCTATAGTAGTATCAAGTTTTCCCGCTGGTTTGGAATAATGACATATACATTGGATAGGTACACGATTTATAAAGTTCAGTGAATGGGTTGACACTATTACTTGAACCTCTTTGTCAATATAAGATTCAATAGCTCTGTAAAGTCGCTTTTGTGCCTCGTAATCAAGATGCAAATCAGGTTCATCAAAAGCTAATATCGTATCAGTAGATTTACCTTCGCTACCAGGTTCGACCATTTCAGAACTCCATTCAAACACTGCTAAATTAACCTGTTGTTTTGTACCGGCTCCCCGGGCTGAAAGGTCAATACGAGCACTCTCTTTGCCTACAAGTGTCAGTGGGGCTGAGTCGAACCTAGGATTTACCTGGAATTTAGGCATAACCTCCGCCTGAACGATGTCCGGTAGATAAGCACTAATAAATTCGACAAGATTCTTTGCCCTATCAATTAAAGGCTGTTTTAGGAGTCGGTCGAAGTCGTTAACAAATGTGCTCAGGAGAGTTTCCGTCTTTGGGTCTTTTAACAATTGCCGGTATATTACATTAAGAATTTGAAAAATCGTCTGCTCCGAATCTTCACCTTCAACTTTCTGGTAAATAGGATAAAGTTTAACTATAGAGGCAGGGATAGGCAACCAATCTTCTTCTAATGGTTGTGTTATAAGCCATTTCCGTAATGCTTCTTGAAGAGGTAGCTTTTCATTTCCTCCAGGGTTAGGGATGCCAAGTTTACGTAGATACTCTCTTATTGAATTAATTTGCAGAGAAGTAACATCTCTAGGTAAATCTGGGTTTTTAGGCACGCTGGATTTAATGGAAGACACTACTGCAGTATCTGATTGATTGAAGGTTTTACGAATATGTATTGTCTTATTAGGTGGACTAAGCAATATATCCAACAAAAGTTGTTCTTCTTGTTTGCTTAATGTAAAAATCGCCTCTAGTATTATCTCTGACTCTCGAGGGCGTTCTCCATCTTTATTCGGTGCCACATTACGAACATAGGAATAAGCGTCGATCGGAGGTACCACGTTACCAAAGAAATAATCTAACGCATTGATTGTTGCCGTCTTACCACCGTCATTGCACCCAATAAGGACAGTGGGATTATTAATGGTTATCCAGCCGGAGTCATACAAACAACGGAATTTCTGAGCTCTGAACTGCTGTAATTTCATATATTATGTCCTTTAATGAATTACGCCAATAATCCTGCCGATACTGTAATACTATTTAGTTTTAAAGTCAATAACAGTCCTAATAGAAGCTCAGATGATGATAATTAACAAATATTGACTTACGATTGTGCAAAGAATAGAATGCTCACGATTGATAGTATATTCTTAGCCCATTAACACGATTGGTTTAGGAGTAACGATGAACACTCAAATCCGCCCTAGAATTTGCTAAACTAATTGCACAATCGGGAGGATGGCATGTCGATTGAATTGAACGGACTAGCGGCATCATTCATTAATCATACCAGAACATTAAGGTCAACCCCTTTCGTTTGCTCTGCAGATACCGCTCTTGAGGGCTGGTTTAGGGCAGAATTAGTACCCGCTCTCGAAGATATAGGCATCCCAACTACGAGTATTATATGCAGGTTCTCATATCCTGGGACACTCGAGCAAGGTGACCTAGCGATTAAGGCAAAAGATGGTGTGATAGCATTCGAATTAATGCACTTCTATCCGAACAAGGATAGCAGAAAGATAAAGAGGTTCCCATCGCAACTAGACCGGCTACAAAAGGCTGCTGATAATGGCTCTGCACAGCAGGGAATAGCATTCGTGACCTTTAGTGGATATAGTGAACAGAGAACAGTATCTTTAATAAGACAGTTTTTCGAGCACAGACTGCCCCGCTGGCAAATTATAGGACCTTACCCGCTTCTAGAAGGCCACCCACTAATAATAGTCTTGGCAAGTATTACAGGTGGAGGTTAAATTGATGAAAGACTTTGCTGGTAAACCAGATTTTCAAATATGGTTGATTGGTGATTCGCCACCTGAAAAGTGGATGGATAAACTAGACACCCCACTAGACCCTAGACATCCCGCAAGACATACCATTTGGACATCAGTTGCAGACTCAATGCAGGACAGGCTATATCGGCAGAAAAAATGGAGGCTGGATACCTCTCGTTTATATATACGTAATGCGATGAGCCAACCGCTAGAAATACCAATTATTCACCAGCAGACGACTCGGTGGAGACGGGAGCTTAAAGAGTTACTTGATAAATACAGACCTAAAGTTGTGTTAACTTTCGGGGTTGATGCATTTAGGATGGCCGTGATTGCATCTGGTGACCCCCACTCGATGCTTTTTAAAACAGACGAGAATGAAACGAGCATTCTCGGTGAAGAATTCAGAAGCCGTATAAAAAATTATGATGATAATAAAGTAAATATTATCCCCCTGCTTCATGTTTCTATAGCTTTAGGATTTTTAAAGGCACACAGTTATTTTGTCGGGGATAATGGTCAGACGTCCCCAAATTACTTCGACTACGTCGGAACAACACTAGCAGACCTCTTGCTTGCGAGGCTTTCTGATAAGCCGATTTGGATTAAATAGATTAGTATCCTTCTATACGAGCTCAGTAGAGCACCACGGTCACAAACTGAGACACTTCTGGTGCTGGTCAGGCATTTCTATTGACCAGGGAGGTGGAGGTCAAGGCAGTCAATCCAGGGGCATTTGGCGGAGTCCTGATGCGGGGGGAGTTGCTTCCCTCCACTCTGGTTAGCCCGCCCCATTCCGGCGGTAAGTCCTACCGTTTCAAACCAATAACCTTGTGGTTAACGGCTCCAGTCGAATTCACCACCCATATCGGCGGAATTTCGAAAGCCCTATGGCTCCGGATTCTGTATTAGCCACACTTTCAATGGGTTGAATTGATTTTTACAGGAAGGTAGGGGGTTGACTAAAATTTCCTTCTTGTACCTAGTTCAATAATATGTGATTGCACTTTTTAGCGTTTAACTAAGTCACATAAGCTTAGTTATTTATTAGTTCGAATTTTTAACCAGAAAACAGCTATAACTTACTACGGAAATTTATTCACCTGATTCGTTTTCATCTTGTTTTGTACGAGAGAAGTCCTCTTCGGCCTGGGCAACTTGGCTCAGCCACCTTCTATCTAAATTAATAGTAAATACAGGTAAATCTCTTCTACCTACTTTATTGAAAACAAATATCTTAGAAAAATATTCCCCTTTTATATCAATAGATTTAGTTCTGCTTAAGTTAAATTCTTTCCAAATACTCATAATATTAGCAGGAACATAAAATTTAAATTCAGCAACATTCTGTAAATTATCATTTAATGTATTTAAATAATGTGGATAAACTGATAAATACCAGATTCCAGGATCTTCTCGACGATAATGAAGCTGAGCGGACAGTTTGCCAGATGACTGGTATTCTTGAAGTAGACGAGCTGAATTTGGTCTTTGTTCAAAAAGAAATATCAAATCTCCTGATTCAAGTAACCCGATATATGTAGAATCTATTTTTTTATTTAGTGAAGAAATAATGTAGCCGATTCGCGAAGACTCATCTTGCTTTGTTTCTTCTAGAAATCCTATTGCATCCATATGTCTTGAATCAGAGCCGGGATTTCGGTCTTTAAAATAATTATATAGATCGGTACTCACTGGTTCACGGATAGAATCCACCAGTTGTTGGCCTATTGAGCGATATAAAGATAGAGCCCTTGTATCTAGTATCCATTCAAGAGAGAGTAAAGGTATTTTGTTATTCGCTGCAAATTCGAATGCGTTTTTACTAAATCCTTCAGCACTTGCTACTCCGACTTGATACACATATCGATTTCTATTCTCAACTGCATAGCTTGCTCTTAAGTTATTTTGTCTTTCTAGCAAGGATTTCTTTGTCACGATTTCGAATTCATTGATATCATATTTCAAACCTAAGGCGTTTCTAACAATAGGAAGCCCAGCTTTCGAATCATAGGCTTTACATTCAAATAACAACCTGGTTGGATATCCAAATGGCATCTGAATAGGCGGTTCCATAAGAACATCGGCGTCGTGTGCAGCTCCACGTCCGTTAATAAAAAATAAAGGGTGACGTTCAAATGTATATATATTATCTGGTTGTACTGAAAAGAAGCCACAATTAGCCAGAAGTTTTCTTATAAGATACTCGAATAGAGCTCCTTTAAACTGTGGTGCTTTCATATTAAACCTTATTCATAAAAAGTAGACACTTATACCTTTGAACTTTCCTTTTCCTTCTTCGCCTCGTGTATCCGGTTATAAACCTTCTTTGTTAGGTATTGGCCTACCGCACTTTGAAAGGCTTTATCATTCAGGTATTTTGCGGTTATCTCCTCATTTTGCTCCATACGGTCGATAAATAGTCCCTCTAATGCCTTCAAAAATACAAAGCTGAAGTTTTCCATACTATTGGCCAAGGCTGCCTGGCTTAGAGAAGAATCGGCCACCGCGTCTTCTTCGATAGAATCAAAATAAAGCTGGTCGCCCGGCTTGAAGTCAGTGCCGAACCGATCATTGAGTATATCGATTAACCGGGATAATTCGATTTGTTCATCGTGTACCTGGCCGGTGCCCAGTTCTGTTGGGCCGGAAACCGCACCACCCTTCCCCGCTTGCAGACTAATCGAGCCCTCGCTGATTTTCTGTAAACGGTAATAGCGGAGCTTTATTTCCTCGTCAAAATCGTAACCCGGACCGATATTTTTCTTCGGAAGCTTGGTTAGTAGAAACCGTATATAAGAGTATAATTTTTCAAGGTCAGTGTCCTGGAAGGGAATCACTTGAGCCAGAAAAGCGTACAGATTGCGATAGGCGGTAAGCCACTCGCGGAATTCCTCCCTGACACCTTCTTCCAGATTTTTAAATCGGGCTACTGCCGGGTCTATACAGGCGTTCATTTTCGCATGGTCGGCGAGATTTTGCGTTTGCTTTGGCTGGTAAAATACTTTAGCAAACTCATCCACTTCATTCTTGTAATAAACTTGCATACCGTCTAACTTGGCCTGTAATTCATAAAGCTGTTGCGGCTTAGCCTGTTCGCCGACGGTTGTTTGTTCGTAATAGGGTTGGAATGCTTCGACTATTTCTTCAGTATCATTAACAAAGTCTAAAATAAAGGTATCTTCTTTACCTTGATGCGTGCGATTCAAACGGGAAAGGGTTTGTACTGCTTGCACTCCTGCCAGGCGTTTATCAACGTACATAGTATGTAACAAAGGCTGATCGAAGCCGGTCTGGTATTTCTCCGCTACTAGCAATACCTGGTATTCGGCGGAAGCGAACTTTTCCGGCAACTCTTTCTCTTTAATGTTATTGTTCATACCTACTTCGGTATATTCAATGGTGGGTGCATCGGGGTCAATTACCGTGCCTGAAAAAGCAACCAGTGTTTTTAAGCCGGTATAACCCTTTGCTTTGATGTATTCGTCAAAAGCCTGCTTATAGCGTACGGCATGGAGACGTGATGAAGTCACCACCATCGCCTTGGCTTTACCGCCGATTTTATGACGGGTGAAATGCTGGAAGTGTTCTACCATAACCTCCGTTTTTTGGGAGATATTATGAGGATGCAAGCTCATAAACCGTGCCAAAGCCCGGGCAGCTTTCTTTTTATCTACTTTAGGGTCATCGGAGATAGATTTAATCAAACGGTAATATGTTTTATAGGTGGTGTAATTCTTCAATACGTCGAGTATAAAACCTTCTTCGATAGCCTGACGCATGCTGTAAAGGTGGAAAGGACAGGGTTTGCCGTCCGGCCCCGGCTGTCCGAAGACTTCCATTGTCCGGTATTTCGGCGTGGCGGTAAAAGCAAAGAAGCTGATATTAGGTTGTCGGCCTCTTTTCGCCATCGTTCGCAGTATGACTTCTTCAGAATCCTGAAGCTCACCGGCCTTATATTTTTCCAGGGCTTCTTCCTTAATCGCTGAGGCTGCCAGTACCCCTTTCAACTCCGTGGCACTCTCGCCACCCTGTGAACTATGAGCTTCATCGATAATTACCGCATACTTCCGTTTCGGCAGTGTTCCTATTTTCTCCGTGACAAAGGGGAAAGTCTGTAAAGTGGTAATTATAATAAGGCTCTCTGAGCTTAAAGCCTGAGACAACTGACTCGATTTATTACTTTCCGTTATTCTTACCACTACCCCCTGTTTATGTTCGAATTGGTAGATTGTATTCTGTAATTGCTGGTCGAGTACTAGCCGGTCGGTCACGACGATAACAGAATCAAAAACCTTTTCGTCCTTTTCGTTATATAAAGACGCCAGCCGGTGTACCAGCCAGGCGATAGAGTTGCTTTTCCCGGAGCCGGCAGAATGCTCGATAAGGTAATTTTGTCCGACGCCTTTAAACTTAGCATCTGTTACCAGCTTGCGGACGACATCAAGCTGGTGATACCGGGGGAAAATCATCGACTCTTTTCTGATGGTCTTTTCACCGGATTTAACTTCCTCAATCTGCAGGTGGATAAAACGTGCCAGTATATCTAAAAAGCTGTCCCGTTGCCAGATTTGTTCCCATAGATAGGATGTTTTATAGCCGTTGGGGTTTTCCGGATTGCCTGCCGCCGTATTATTACCTAAGTTGAAAGGCAGAAAATAGGTGGATTTTCCCGCCAGCCGGGTGGTCATATGGACTTCATCCGGGTCTACGGCAAAATGAACCAGCGTTCTTTTTTTAAACTGGAATATCAGGTCGTTCGGGTCGCGGTCATTCATGTACTGGCTAACGGCATTCCGCCAGTTCTGCCCGGTCATCGGATTTTTTAATTCGGCGGTTACTACCGGGATGCCGTTCAGGCTCAATACCATATCAAGGGTATTACTGTGTTTGTTGCTGTACTTTAGCTGACGGGTAACCGTTAATTTATTCGCTGCGAATAGCTTTTGCGTTTCCGGGTTTAATCCGCTAGCCGGGGCGAAATATGCTACCCTAAATACTTTACCAAAACACTTGAAACCATGCCTTAAAACAGATAAACAGCCTTCATGCTCCGAGTTCAATGCCCGGCAAAGGTCATCCAGTAAAACACTTTCTGCCCGGTCTTTCTGGAGGTTAAGTAGATATTGCCAGTCTTTGGGCTGAGTTTCTTGAATAAAATCCATCAATACAGCGGTATCGATACAACGTTCAATATCAAAGGTTGCATTATTACCCTTAATATAACCTGATTTATTCAGCAGGTAGCTTTCAATAGCCGATTCAAAGGTCTTTTCGGTGTGTTGTCCAGCCATCAGGCTACCTCCTGACTTACATCTATCTTTCCAGTCACAACGGCGGAAATAAGAGCAGAACGGTATTCTTTTAGTTTCTCAATAGATTCACCTATCTTATTAGTAATATTGTCTATTTTTAATAACTCAGAACGTAAAAAGGTCACAACATTTAATTGTTCATCTTTAGGTGGTAATAGTATTATGCAATTACCAAATTCCTCAGCATTTAGGTGAGGTTGAGCTGCTCGCATCTTCTCTAGATATATTTGCCCCTGTACTATATATTTACTTAAAAGAACATACGCGACAAAATGAGGAATTGCTTTTTTAACTCGGAGAACCATGTCATAACCAGTTATGGCTCCCGCAACTTCAGAGTCAACTATAGCTGAATCACCTGTATATGCGCCGCTACGGACAACAATAATATCATCTTTTCGTAAAATAGGGTCCCTCGACCATGGAATATCATTAGGATCAACAAATTGTACGTTATCCATGATAATCTTACCGTTATATATATCTGTTGCTCTAATTATCGGTAGTCCATTATCGAGAAATTGCGGTGGTTCTCCTAAGCCATATTTAATTTTCCCAATATATTTAATTCTAGTTATTTCCCAATGTTCCGGTATCTGTCCCAGCCACTCCACCCCAGAATCCTTCATTTTTACGTTGGGATTTAGACCTTTGGTAACAACGTGGCTAATAAGCGCCGAGCGTTTTTCCTGCAGAAGTTCAATTTGCTGTTGTTTTTTGGAAATTAGATTATCTATGCGTTCGGTTTCACGGTCAAGAAATGTGGCGATAGCACGCTGTTCATTATTGGATGGCAATAATATCGGAATATTACGAAAATATTCATAGTCTAAATCCCATTGATTCACTCGGATACCTTTTGACAAGGTCATATAAATTGAAGTGTATTTCTCACACCTAAGTAGATAATGAATATATCTATGATATTCCTTATGAGTAGCTCGACAAGTGTAATAAGCTGGACTTACAATTCCCTCATAATTAGAGATGGCAATCGATCCCTGCCAAGTCTTCATCTTATTTGTAACAAGGTCAGTTGGCTTAATATGCAAATAGCCCGATAAATCTAAAGAAGGTTTATTGTAATTATCGTCCCTCGAATCTGTTGGTATTACCCCATAATCACGATAAACAGATAGTAATGGTAAATCAGAACACCCTTTTTCAGATTTACGATTGTAAAGGCACCATAAAGGAATGGTCTTCCAGAATCTTGGTATTCTGCCTAACCATCCAGTTTCTGATTCTTCGTATTCAGTGTACGGTTGCCACTTCATTCTGCCATCTCCGCCAGCATGCGGGCTATTTCTGCCTCGGTCTGTTTTAATTCAGCTTCAATTTCTTCCAGCGGCCGTGGTGGAATGTATTTATAAAAATAACGGTTGAAATTAATTTCATAGCCGGTTTTGGTCTTGCTTTCATCTATCCAAGCATCCGGAACATGCGGCAGGACTTCACGTTTCATATATTCGGCAATGTCCTCTTTAAGCGGCACATTTTCATAATCGCGTAATTCCGGGTCAGGTTCCAGATTGCCTTTGCTGTCAGTACAGATGTCTGCCGTTTCATCACGCTCAGCGATATTTTTCAATACTTCACTATGAACCGCCGGAGGGATGTCTACTAAACATTTTTTAAAGGCAGCTTTTAAATGCTTAACGAATTGCTCCCGGTTCTTCACCATACCAAGTGGAGTAAGACTTTTAAGAGCAACCATAATTAAATCCTGCTGGATTTTACCCTCCGCAACTTCCGGGTCATTGGCATCAGTGGATTTTGTTTTTTTATTTACGGCTAAATAATAAAACTGTTCTCCATTCTTTACTTTTTCGAGCCTCTCATCATTAACAATGAAATTCAATCTTAATGGTCGTTCTACCGTAATCCGGTGATAACCGAAATCGGCGTTGTCGAATATCTTTACTTGTTCGCCCTCTTTAAATTCACCGTAAAGACGGGTAATTTCTGCGATGTGGTCAGGTTTGCCTTCCGTGCCGTCCCCAATTTCATTACGTTTATTCCCCAGGCTCTTCCGCATTTTTACAAAATAATCAGTGGCATCGATAAGCTGGATTTTACCGCGCCGCTCATCGGCTTTACGGTTAGTAACCACCCAAATATAGGTACTGATACCGGTATTATAAAAGAGCTGGTCCGGCATGGCGATAATTGCTTCCAGCCAGTCATGCTCGATTATCCATTGGCGGATGTTACTTTCACCTGAACCGGCAGAACCGGTGAAAAGCGGCGAGCCATTAAAAACTATCCCCAAGCGGGTACCGCCATCTTTAGGGTCTTTCATCTTGCTGAGCATATGCTGAAGAAACAGGAAAGAGCCGTCATTAATACGGGGCAGCCCGGCACCGAAACGGCCGCCATAACCCTGTTCATCGTATTCTTTTTTGATGACCTTTTCTTCACGTTTCCACTCTACTCCAAACGGCGGATTGGCTAACATATAATCGAATTTCTTCCCGGACATGAAATCCTCGGTAAAGCTATCCCCGAAGTTGATATTCTCCATGCTGTGGCCTTTAATCATCATATCCGACCCGCAAATCGCATACGCCTGGTCGTTATAATCCTGCCCGAATACTTCCATCTTGGCATCAGGATTCAGTTCGCTCAAGTATTCCTCCGATACTGACAGCATTCCGCCGGTACCGCAGGCCGGGTCGTAGAGCGTCCGGATAATACCTTTTTTCGTTAAAATGTCATTATCCGGGGTAAAGAGCAAATTCACCATAAGGCGGATTACTTCTCGCGGGGTAAAATGGTCGCCGGCTTCTTCGTTACTTGCCTCATTGAAACGCCGGATAAGCTCTTCAAATATTTGCCCCATCTCGAAATTAGGCACCCTGTCCGGGTGTAAATCTATGTCGCAGAATTTCTGCACCAGCATATAAAGACAATTGGCTTCATCGAGCTTGGCGATATGCTTCTCGAAACCGAAATGCTCCAGGATGTCACGGGCTCGCGGGGAAAACCCCTTGATATATTGGGTCAGATTGGCAGCAATATTATTCGGGTCGCCTAAAAGACTGTGAAAAGTAAATTTACTGGTGTTGTGGAATTGCTGTCCGGCTACCTTGTTCAGAATAGGTTCGGTATTCTGGATTTTGCCGCCTTCCAATTGCTTTAGTCTTTGAAGTACGGCTGCTTTCGTTGGCTCAAGAACACAATCGAGCCGGCGTAACACCGTCATCGGCAGCATAACATCTTTGTATTGATTCGGTCGGTACGGCCCCCGAAGCAAATCGGCAACTTGCCAAATGAAATTAGCTTTTTCCCGGAAGTTATTCACTTTTGAAGTATCCTTTCAATGTAAAATGCCTTATAAGAATGTAATTCAAATAAGACGTTTTTAGTATGGCTAATTATACACCCAAAATCAAAACTAGACAATTCGTAACCTTTTGGCACATTATTATATCTATCACGTGTAACACATTTTCCGGAATTATTTATTGACACTCTTTTGATTTAAGAATAGAATTTCCGTCGATGGATACATTATCAAGAATATCGGCAAAGACATTGGGAGAACTGGCCATGCCGGGTTTCTGCCCACGGTGCTTCTGGATAAAACAACACGCCGGTAAGTTACCCTACCAAATATTTCCGGGCATCTTTAGCTCTATCGATGCCTATACCAAACGTATAATTCACTGTCATTTCGATGATAATAACTGCTTCCCCTCGTGGCTTGAGGAACTCGGTCCGTTAACTGGCTATAAGGAACCCCCGAGTTATACCAAGTTCAAGATTGTTGATAATGATACCGGAGTAACTCTCTGGGGTACTCCTGACGGGATATATGTCAAAGCAGACGGTTCACATATTATTGTTGATTATAAAACAGCGAAATATACCGGAACGCAAGATAAACTCATGCCTATGTATGAAGTACAATTGAATGCTTATGCAGCAATCGGTGACGAATGGGGATTATATCCAGTTACAGACCTTGCCCTAATATATTTCGAACCGGTAACGGATACAGATGCAATCGGATTTAAAGGAAATCATCGGGACAATGGTTTTGCGATGGGCTTTAGTTGCAATATACACAGGATTAAACTGAATAAAGAAATGATCTCTCCGCTAATTGCCAAGGCTAAAGAAATTTATGAATTAACCGAACCTCCGACTGGAACCACCGGTTGTCCTGATTGTTCCTCAATTAATAACCTGCTGGATTTAATCCGATAGCCAATTAGAAATAAGTGTTATTATATTTAACTCAGAAATAGACTATTCCGTCACTTTATACTTAAGACGCCGTTTAAACAAACCTCTTCCGAGAGTTAACTTCCGGTCTTTCACCACTAGGACAAGGATTAAGAATAATATTACCCATCCATCCTTAACCACAATAAGCCAGGGTGTTCCTGCCAGGCTTTTCATGATTGGGTTCAATTCCGCCGTAGGCAAGTACTCCGGTAGCATTTTGCTTATCATATAGTTGGTTACCAGCGAATCGGCAGTTACCAGTACTAATCCGATAAGCAATATTATTATCGCTAACTTACGCTTGCTCATAGCAATTTACGATGGGGTATATGATTCGCCGACGTTACCGTGACCGGTTACCCACTTTTCCCATTGTTGGGTAACCAGATTAAAGACTATATTTGACCACCCGGTGCCTTTTTTAGCTACCGCAGTGACTTTACTCGTATTGGCATCCATCGTATAAACTGCCTTCAATGAACTGTTCAAATATTCTTCTGTCGTTAACGTATCACTGCTCGTAGAGAAGGCACCGTTATGCTCCGATGCATAACCCTGATTGGCAGTCATTACGCTGGCGACTTCCGAATTGGCAGCGGCAACACTTCCTGATGTGATAAACCTGTAAACCTGTGGAATGGCTACCGCAGCCAAGATGCCTAGAATGGCAATCACGATAAGCAACTCGATAAGGGTAAAGCCTTTCTTACTATTACGAAGCAGTTGTTTAAAGTAATTCATTGTTTGACCTCCTTAAAGTCATACCAAATTTTATAAAAATAACCATAACATAAGTGTCAATTTTTGTCAATATCTGCCTATTAGTATCTATACGTGCCTTAATAATCATAAAATACTAATATTTAATCTAAAATCAGAGGGAGTGGTGAGTTGGCCAGGAAGAAACCGGAAAAGGAAGTCGAACGGGTGTTGTTCACTTTCGCTGAGGCACAGGAATTTTTAAGGGTAAGCCATCAAACACTGTATAAATTAATAGAAGAAGGCTTACCATCTCATAAGATTAGAAATAAACGCATGTTTTTAAAAGAAGATTTAATCAAATGGATAAAGGAACATTAAAAAAGGGGGATAATTATTACCCCCTCATTATCGTTATAGTGCTTAAGTCTGACTCCTAAAGCACATCATATAATAGCGTGCAGCTTTTTAACGAGTCGCCAAGTTCAAGTAATTTTTTACATATGATTATTAACGCACCGATTGTTAAAATATTTTTGAAACATCCATACCGCGCGCATTTGCGAACTTTCTAATTTCACGAACGAAACGAGTCGGCATTAATTTCATATTCATCTCCCGGGCTGTTTTATTAATTTTTATCTGCCTTTTAATCATTCCGCCCATATAACTACTGAAACCCAGTTCCATAATGTGTTCCGCAGCCGCTTTCTTACTGGTACGTTCTATTTTAGCCACCAGTTCAATACCATCGGATAATCTATTATTGAAATAATAGTGCTTACAATATTCATTTGGATACATTACATGCGGATTAACGCCTTTTTTAGTACCAAATAAGCTCATTACTGAGCGTGTTAACGAGCGTATGCTTGAAATTTTCCCCATATTTTGCAAAATCGAGCCTAACGGTATTCCTTAATTGCCATTATTTGTACCATTATGCTCACCCTCCGTTACCTTAATTTCCCCGTAACTACCTCTAAATGGTTTCTCCGGGCGGTATGATGAGAAAAAGCCTGCGTAACATATAGTATCTTTACCGTAACGAATTCGTTTAAATATGGTAGTAATTGTCCCCCTGTGCCGGTTTCCCCCATCGCTCACTCATAACTACCCTTACAAAGCTCGCAGTGTCCCGGTAAATATTCGAAATCTCTAAATCGCCGGAGTTGTTGTCCGACATCCTGTAACACATTACTGAAATCCCGCTGAATATCCGAAATATCTTTCGCCATGACGTCTTGAGCAAACTTATTCCGGAGAGTTTTGTGCCATTTTTCATACGTTTTGAGCGTTTTCCCGGTCCTGGCGATACCGATAAAGTCGCCGCCGCACCGCAAACCCTTTAAAGCGGTA
>JAFGLR010000013.1 GCA_016927955.1 Dehalococcoidales bacterium | reverse complement strand
TTCTCACCCTTGCCGATATGTTAGCACATTTTTAGAGTTTTCAGTAGTCGGTTTTAGTTTATAGTGAAGAACCACCTTGTCATTCTGAGAGTTCACCAGAGGTGATCTCGAAGAATCTCCTGTTTACTTTTAGGAATGCACCATCTGCCCTTTTATCAATACGCGATCCGAAGGCTGGAAGGAGGAGATGATGCGTTCCTCTCCTCCTTCCCCTTCGGGCAACCCTAACCACCTCTGACAAAATACCCTTCGTGCCGGATGTTTATAGAACAAAATATAAGGGCAGGCGGTCTCAAAAAAGGATAAACAGGTACGTGCCTCCCTTACCCCACCGAAAGACGTTACTATACCTTCGCAACAAATTACTTAGCCTCCCTTACCACCCATAAGTTATAAGTTCATAAGGAAATGTATTTGTCATTCTCGTGAAAACGGGAATCCAGTCTCAAAGTAGGGTGGGTGTAGCGAAGCGTAACCCACCGGATAATAGCTAAATATCGATTGGTAGGTGAAAAGCCAAAATTTCACTCACCTGACATTTATCCGATAGTAATTCAGATCAGTTTTTAAATGAAATAAATCCACCCTGTCCAGACTATTACCAAGATGAAGGCTAATGCTCCTAAGATACTACCTGCCATAGAAAATTTACGTCCGTAATACGTGTTATACTTTTTTTGTTTTATTAAAGAAATTAAGCCAGCGGTGATACCTAATAAAGCTAATATGAGCGATAAAAATATAGCCGGAAAATACGGGTGATCTAAATAACTACCCGAATAATAATCACTGGCAAATGTTAGAATCAGAAATACTAGGCTAATAGCACTATATATAAATGATATTTTAGCCATTGTTGTGTGTTTAAAATAAATAATAACAGCCAGTATAATATAAATTAGTAAAAGTATTGCAGATATGAGCATACCAAATATTGAAGCAGGGTAAATTGTTAACAATAACATTCCTATGTGCCTTTTATATTTTTAATATACGGTAGCCCAAACCAAGGCTGTCCAACTAATAGTAGCTAATAACGCGAAAGCACTTAAAATACATCCTGCTATTAAATAGTTACGTTCTTTAAAATAAACATCGCGTTTAGTTTTGACGATAGAAATTATAGCGAAGATACTGGATACTATTATAGGAATAATTGATAAAAATATAATTACTACATTATTGTAAGAACGGGTAGAATTCGCGATTAATATCATAAATATCGTGAAGGTAAGGCCAATAATACCAAATACGAATGATGTTTTAGCTGCCGTCGGACGCAAAAAAGGATACACAATAAAAAAGGCAAGAAGAATAAATATAAATTCCCATATCCAGGCTGGTTGAGTTGTTAGTAATATCATAGTTCACCAATTATATACCCGAAAAATAGCGACTGCAATAGACTATTCAAGTCATTAGTGATTTGATAATTGTAATTTGTTTGGTTATTGTTTTTTTGTTATGGGTAATTATCCCAAATCTTAGATTATATTTCGCATTGTGAGGTGCATTTCCGTTATAATTTTAGACGTATGAAAATTCTGGGTATCGAGAGTTCCTGTGATGAAACGGCGGCGGCGGTAGTCGAAGACGGCGTAAAAATCCTATCCAATCAGATTGTTTCCCAGGTGGAAATTCACGCTCGTTACGGCGGAGTCGTGCCCGAAGTGGCCTCCCGCCAGCATATTCTTTCCATCATTCCCATACTGGAACGGGCGATGCTCGAGGCTAAAGTCGGTTGGTCCGACCTGAACGGTGTTGCCGTAACTAACGGTCCCGGTCTGGCCGGTTCGCTACTGGTAGGGGCGAATGTCGCCAAAGCGGTAGCGATGGCCCGGGGTCTGCCTCTAATCGGCGTTAACCATCTCGAAGGGCATATTTACGCTAACTGGCTGGCTGGAATTAAGGTAACGTTTCCGGCACTCTGCCTGATTGTTTCAGGAGGGCATAGCGACCTCGTCCTGATGCGAGACCACGGCGATTATTATATGCTGGGGCGTACACGGGATGACGCAGCCGGCGAGGCTTTCGATAAAGCCGCCCGGATTTTAGGACTGGGATATCCCGGCGGTCCGGCTATAGATAAAGCCGCCCGGGAAGGTGCTGCGACTATAAAGCTGCCCCGTGCCTGGTTAAAGGGCAGCTACGATTTCAGCTTCAGCGGAGTGAAGACCGCCTTACTGCAGCTTTCGGAAAAGGGCGAAATTCCAAATATCAACGATGCAGCCGCCAGCTTTCAGGAAGCGGTTGTCGAAGTTCTGGTAACCAAGACTATCGAAGCCGCGAAGGAATACCGGGTCAGACAGATTCTGGTAGCCGGTGGGGTAGCTTCAAATAAAGCTCTGCGAAACCGGCTGATAGAAAAAGCTGGGATGCCGGTTGTTATTCCGCCGCCTGTTCTATGTACCGATAATGCGGCGATGATTGCCGCCTGCGGTTATTACCGTTTTATGGCCGGTAAGACGTCCAACCCGGATATGGACGTAATACCCAGCATGAAGCTGGCATAAACTAATCAACTTAAAATTGAAAGCTGAAAAGTTAAAACCACAGGTTAAAATTAAAAAACTAAATCAATGAAAATTTATCGGTTAAGTAGTTTTTAGTTGTTGCTTTGAGTTTTGAAGTTTGAGCTTTGAGCTTGTGTAGTGTTTGCGTGTTCTGGTAGAATATGTTATATTCAACGCTTAGAGTCAATTAAGTAAGGAGGCTTTGGAAGCATATTAAAGAGTTACCGATAAATGAAAGAATCCGTGCCAGGGAAGTTCGCCTCGTTGGCGATAATGGGGAGCAGTTGGGGATTTTACCCATCGCTCAGGCTCTTGAGATGGCCAAAAAGCAGGGTCTTGACCTGGTGGAAGTGGCAGTTACTGCTTCGCCTCCGGTATGCCGTATTCTTGATTACGGTAAATACAGATATGCTCAGGAAAGAAAAGAACGCGAACAGCGAAAAAGCCAGAAGGTAATCGATATCCGGGAAATGCGGCTAAGGCCAAAAATCGGCGACCATGACTTTGATGCCAAGATACGGGTAGTGCACAAGCTGCTCGAAGAAGGCGATAAAGTAAAGATCGTAGTTATGTTCCGCGGCCGGGAAGTAACCCATCCGGATTTAGGTGTCAGGCTTTTACAGCGGGCGGTTGACTCTTTGAAAGGTGTCGCCGGAATTGAAAAGCAACCGGTTCTGGACGGCAAGCGGCTCACGATGGTAATTACGCCGTTACCGGCTCAGTCTCAAAAGACAGAGGCCAAAGAAAAAGTTGAAACCAAGAAAAAAACGGCAGCCAAATCGGAAGTGAAGGCGGCTGTGGAAACTAAAGAAAAGGTTAAGGAAACTCAGGATGCCAAAGCTTAAAACTCATAAATCAGCTGAAACCCGCTTCCGTGTAACGGGAAGCGGAAAAATAATCAGACATCACGTAGGGAAGAGTCATTTGCGGCGTGCCAAGGCTAAGCGGGTTAAACGACAATATTACGAAATGACCGCTTTAAAGCCAGCCGACCATGAACGGATTCGCCGGTTAATACCCTACGGTATAAAATAGTAAGGGGGAGACTACTTTGCCACGCGTAAAAAGGGGCGTTGCCGCCCGTAGAAAACATAATGCTGTACTAGGAATGACCAAAGGTCACCGGATGACCAAGCACACGCTGTATCGGCGTGCTCATGAATCGATGCTCAAATCTTTGTCTTATGCTTATGCCCATCGTCGGGAGCGGAAGGGTGATATGCGGCAGCTCTGGATTGCCCGTATTAACGCTGCTACCAAGGCCGAAGGAATGAAATACAGCGAGTTGATTGAAGGTTTGAAGAAAGCCGGTATTGCGGTGAACCGTAAAATGCTGGCCGATATGGCGGTCAAGGAACCGGCAGCCTTTACCAATCTGGTAACTATAGTAAAAGGTAAAGCCAACAGCTAGCGGGATTTGCAGTTTAATTAAATTTGAGTATTATAGAGAGGGGCTTTACTGCCCCTCTCTTAGTTCATCCTAGCGGGGTAAATATGTTAGACCGTATTGAAGGATTAAAAAATGGAGCTCTACAGGAGCTCGAAGTTATCAGGGATGCCAGAGAACTGGAAGCCTGGAGGGTCAAGTATTTAGGGCGTAAAAGCGACCTGACCGGTATTCTGCGCGGTCTGGCCCAATTGCCTATTGAAGAAAGGCGGAATGTCGGTGCCAAAGCCGGGGAACTCAAGGCTGTTTTCGAGAGCACTTTCGAGCAAAAGAAACAGGCTCTGACTATGGTACAGACAGAAATGGCGACTCGTGTTTCCGGGGCTTTCGATGTTACCCTGCCGGGCCGGAAACCGCCGGTGGGACATTTACACGTTTTAACCCAAACAATCCAGGAAATCAGCGATATATTTGTTGCGATGGGCTTTCAGGTTGCCGAGGGTCCTGAAGTGGAATACGACTATTATAATTTTGAAGCCCTCAATATACCCGCCGAGCATCCGTCGCGCGATAATATGTCTACTTTCTGGGTCGATGCGGTAGATGAAAAGGAGCAGCATTCGATGTTGCTCCATACCCATACTACGTCGGTGACCGCCCGGACGCTGGC
>JAFGLR010000140.1 GCA_016927955.1 Dehalococcoidales bacterium | reverse complement strand
TGATAATAAAGATAGTTGGTACAGCATATATGAGCAAACTCATCCAATCGAAACCGGTCTGTTGATAACTGTAATCGATGCCGTTAAGGTTGAGCCCAAGGTTCTGTAAATCGACGTAATTAAGTGTTCCGATATATGTCTGGTATTTGGTACCCTCAAGGTCAGTCGTATATAATATATCCGTATTGATAGCCAGTTTCCCAATCTGACTTTCTGTAGATAAAGCAATAACTTTATCAAGAGGCAACTCAGCAGGTTCCTGATTAAAACGGGAAAACTGGAAGAAAATAATTGCGAGAACCGCAATTATAAACAACCAGATTATATATTTACGCCAACTCGGTTTCATTAAAACACCCCTAACATCTATTATTATAACATAAAAAATAAAAACAAGCGTAAATATCACGTATAATATTATAAAAACAAAACTAATGAGACCATAGGGTATATGGAAAAGCCCGCTTATAGTACGAAAGTTATACTATAAGCGGGCTCAGTTATTGTGTGTGAGTAATTTAGTCACGGCAATCCGGGCAGAGGTCGAACATTTCGGCAGGTTGTCCGGTAGTTTTACAAATAAATTCTATTTGTTTTTCCGGCGCCCAGTAAGTTCCGCATTTGACACACTTTTTTAGTTTAAATTGGACTTTCTTCATTTTATGGTTGGGCATAGTTAATATGCGTTTGCTGCCTTTGTCCTGGAAAGTAATGGCATTGATAGGGCAAACATAAACACAAGAACCGCAGCCTATGCAGCTATCGGATTGTTCATAATAGGGAGCCGCTATTTCACGGTAAACACCGCGGGCAACCGAAGAAATCGCGTTAGCACCGACTACTTCCTCACATACCCGTACACACAAGCCGCAAAGGATACAGTTTTTATCCTCTAGTTTGAAAGGCGTGGTCTCGACGCCGAGCTTTTTAGCCAGCTTTATTACAACTTCATTGTTCGGACAGCGGGCTAACAGAAGCTGCATGATGATTTTTCGGTCGGCTTTTACCCTTTCTGAGTTAGTACTGACATTCAAACCGTCTTCTGCCGGGTACAGGCAAGAGGTTACCAAACGTCGGCGGCCTCGCCTCTCGACTTCTACAATGCAAAGGCGGCAGGCCCCGTAAGCCTTGACTGCTTCGTTATAACAAAGAGTTGGGATGTAAATGTTATTTTCCTGAGCGACCTGAAGGATAGTCTGTCCTTCTTTAAATTCCAGTTCGCGTCCGTCAATTGTTATTTTCACAGTGTTTCTCCCAAAACATTAGCAGCTTAGATTATTATTTGACCTCTATAGCGTTGAATTTGCAAACATCTTTACATGAGCCGCACCGGATACATTTCTCGGCATCGAGGACGACTGGTTTCTTCTTTTCCGGCTGGGTAATTGCATTTTGCGGGCAGGTCTTAACACATTTGCCGCAGCTAACACACTTTTCTGCAACAATATAGTATCTAATTAAAGCACGGCAAACCCCTGCCGGACAACGCTTCTCTTTAATATGGGCTTCAAATTCATCGCGGAAGTAACGGATAGTAGACAGGACCGGATTCGGAGCACTCTGTCCGAGACCGCACAAAGAGGCATCTTTGACCCCGGCTGCTAATTCCTCCAGTAATTCGATATCACCTTCTTTACCTTTGCCCTCAGTAATATCGGTGAGGATTTCTTTCATTCGCTTGATACCCTCACGGCAGGGGGTACATTTACCACAGGACTCTTCTTCGAGGAAGCTGATAAAATATTTGGCGATATCGACCATGCAGTTGTCTTCGTCCATGACGATCATGGCACCGGAACCCATCATCGAACCGACTTTAGCCAGTTCATCGAAATCGACCTTCATATCGAGTAGTTTTTCCGGGATACAGCCGCCGGAAGGACCGCCGGTCTGGACGGCTTTAAATTTCTTGCCTCCGGTAATACCGCCACCGATATTATAAATAATTTCTCTGAGGGTAATACCCATCGGTACTTCAATCAGGCCGGTATTGTTGATTTTACCTACCAGTGAGAATATCTTGGTGCCTTTACTGGTCGGGGTACCGATATTGAAGAACCAGTCAGCCCCTTTATTGATAATCAATGGAATGTTTGCCCAGGTTTCAACGTTATTAAGATTAGTAGGTTTGTCCCATAAGCCGACCTCGGATGTATGGACGTATTTGGCACGGGGTTCGCCAACTTTTCCTTCAAGAGAGGCCATTAAAGCAGTAGATTCACCGCAGACAAAAGCCCCACCGCCTTTATTGATTTTGACAGTGAAGTCGAATCCGGAACCAAGAATATTCTTGCCTAACAGGCCGGCCTGTTCCGCTTGCTCAATGGCGATACGGGCATTTTGGACGGCCAGCGGATATTCGTTACGGACGTAAATAAATCCTTCGTGGCAACCAATGGCAAAAGCACCGATAATCATGCCTTCGAGTACGCTGTGCGGATTGCCTTCCATTAGAGAACGGTCCATAAACGCACCGGGGTCGCCTTCATCGCAGTTACAAATCAAATATTTTGGTTCTTCGTGTGCCCGGCGGGTGCTTTCCCATTTGGACCCGGTCAAAAAGCCGCCCCCGCCACGGCCGCGTAAGCCTGATTTTGTAATCTCTTGAATAACAGCTTCCGGCTGCATATTGAAAAGTGTTTTGCTTAATGCCAGGTAACCACCGGCAGCGATATAATCCTCAATACTCGTCGGGTCAATAATACCATTGTTACCCAGGATGAGTCGGTTCTGGGTCTTATAGAACGGCACATCGTGTTCGTAAACGATTTGCTTTCCACTGGACGGGTCGGTATAAAGGAGTCTATCAATAACCTTGTCATTCAATATGGTTTCAGAGATTATTTCAGGGACATCTTCCGCCTTTACCTGTTGATAGAAAATGCCTTTAGGCTTGATAACGATTACAGGGCCGCGTTCGCAAAAACCGTGACAGCCGGTAGTTTTTACGGTAACTTTATCCCCAATATTTTGCTTCCTAATTTCACTTCGGAATGCTTCAGATACACTGGTACTACCCGAGGTAGTACAGCCTGTACCACCGCAAACCGTAATGCAAAGTTGTTCAGAGGCTCTATTTTCTAACAGGGAGTTCCGAAATACTTCCAGCTCTTTGGCTGAGCTTAACTTCTTCAACGTTTACTCCTTAAATTAACGGTATTTTTCAAGCACAGATTTAACTTTATCCGGTGTCATCTGACCGTTATATTCTCCGTCAACTACAGCGATAGGCCCCAGGGCACAAGCTCCGACGCAATTAACTGTTTCCAGAGTGAACTTACTGTCAGCTGTGGTTTTACCCCGCGGAATTCCCAATTCTCTTTCCATTTCCTCCAGTATACGCAGGGAGCCCCGGACATGACAGGCAGTACCGGTGCAAACGTGAACAGTATGTTTTCCCCTTGGCTCGATACTGAACGAGCGGAAGAAAGTGGCGACACCATAAACCTGGGTTAATGGTATTTCCAGAACCTTACTAACCTGTTTTAAGGCTTCCCGCGGCAGATAACGATATTCAGACTGGATATCCTGCAGTATGGAAATTAACTGGCTGCGGTCGTTATTGTAGTTTTTGAGTATTTCCGTAATTTTTTTCTTCATCTCAGCTTTACTTACCGCATCTTTCTTTAAGTTCGTTATATTCTCTGACAACCCTTTCCTGTATTTGGTCTAAAACGTCTTCCGAGAGATGGCGGAATCTTCCCTG
>JAFGLR010000139.1 GCA_016927955.1 Dehalococcoidales bacterium | reverse complement strand
TCTTCATAACGTATCGGGTAGGGCCATGGAGGTGCCGCACCGTTGTTTATTATGAAATCATGCCATTTTGTCATGTCGTTTCTCCATTTCCTCGTATTATTAAATTAGTGAGTAATTGTATAATATTATAGTAAAGATGTCAATATTCATCCGATATTATTATTAAAACATATGGTGTATTGACATTAAATTGCAAAGTATGTAATTATTACTAATCTCAATCAATCATAAGGCGGTTGCCTAATCATAGGAATCCCGACTTACCATTTACCAAGAAGGGTGTGCAACAGGAAATATGTTGTATTATTAGTCGACTGATCCAAGTAAAGAGCCCAGGTCACCGGCAAATTCCTTACTGCCTTTTGTACATTTGCTTATTATCACTCTAGTAATATTTTGCCATACATGGCCAGCAATAGAATAAAAGACATACTTGATATGAGACTCAAGGGTACACTGAAATTTAAAAATTAGTATTGTTATGACTCTGCCCCGACCTTAGGAAATTAAATAAATATTTTTACCAATTTAACCCCCTTGACAACATAATAATATTAATGGTATAAAACATTACTAATCGGATACGAATCGTAAACGATTTTATCAGAATAGGACTTCAATGTCTAGAAATAATATGTATTCAAGATCGATGTACTCAATAGAGACAGGGTAGGGATTATTACCACCATAACAGCGATGAAAAGGGGATCACCATGGCTTTATTATTTATTAGGTGCGATAGCGAAGAAATATCAGCGGTAAATGTTAGGGTGACGTATTAACAGATTTTCTTTCTGAGACAGACTCTTACGGTTGAGGATTCAAGTTAAGTAATTTGAAAATGTTGGGAAATAATCTGAAGGGGTTGTTACGTGAATACTCAGAATACTTGGTACGATTATATTCAAAATGATAAGCCTATTCCTGAATGGCCTTATCCAATACGCTACGGAAAAGAAAACGAGGTTGATGCAGATGTATTGATTCTGGGGGGTGGGGTGGCCGGATGCCATGCAGCAATCAATGCTGCCAAGCGGGGAGCAAAGGTTGTTGTAGTAGACAAGGGACCAATAAGGAGAAGTGGCTGCAGCGGCGCCGGACTTGACCACTGGCACGCAGCCTGTACTAATCCCTGTTCTACACTGACTCCGGAAGAAATGGTGGAGGGGCATGAGGAGTATGGTGGTTTTCAGTATGGGGAACTGGGAAATGGAATGACCTGCTATATTGCTGGTAAGGAAAGCTATGATGCTCTTCTGGACGTAGAAAAGATGGGTGTACAGGTCAGAGACATCAACGATGAATTCGTAGGCTGCGACTTCAGGGATGACAAGACCAAATTGATGTTCGCCTATGATTACGAGAGTCGTTACACAATCCGAGTAGCAGCCGGGAATATCAAGCCGCTAATGGCAAATGAACTCAAACGTTTGGGCATCAAGATGTACGATTTCGTCATGGTAACTTCGCTATTGACTGAAGGCGGTAAGCCTGGAACTAGGGTAATCGGGGCTACCGGGGTAAATGTTCGCACCGGTGAATTCTATATCTTTCGTTCTAAAGCTACGGTGCTCGCAATGGCTGCGCCGGGCGGACTCTGGGTATTCTCTACTGAGTTAGGCCCTTCCGGTGTGCCCGGGCTAACGGGAGACGGAACTGCTATGGCTTGGAATGCCGGTGCAGAGTTTCATACGCTGGAGGGCAGCGGACCTTCTTCGGGCGGTTTAAAATATCTTCCCCATTCTGCCGCCAATCCGCATAACACATGGAATGCCGTCAACATCGTCGATGCTAACGGTAAGGAAGTTCCCTGGGTTGACCGCGATGGGAGAATCCTGAAAACTCCTGCCGCTCGTCATCTACGTTCCCCGGGGCAGAAATTCTTTAACCAGATGATGGCCCCCTATGAACTACGTGAACCAAGGACAACGCCAGACTTGCCTGAGCTAATCAGGAATGGAGAATTTGTTCTCCCGCTTTATGCTGATTTGCCCGGTATGTCGCCGAAAGAGCGTCGTATGATATATGGCTTCATGGTAGGCAATGAAGGTTGTACTCGCTATGGGATCTATGATGTATTTACAAAAGCCGGTTTCGATCCGGACTATGATATGCCACAGGCTCCTGTAATGCCCCCTGATCTTTATAATTATGGGGTCTGGTGGGGGGGTATTCCTGTGCGCCAGTGGCGGGAGATGGGAGGCGGAGGAGGCCTGGTATTTGATTGGGATATGAAGACCTCACTTGACGGTCTTTATGTGGCAGGATTACAAGGAGCAGGGGTAAACCATGCGGGTTCCGCAGTCACCGGCCGGTATGCGGGCAGAAAAGCCGCGGCATATGCCAGGACTGCTAAAGAACCGGTTATCGAAAGAAAGCAGGTCGATGCCGAGAAATCACGTGTCTACGCGCCTGTTCAGCGTAAGGATGGAATGGGTTGGAAGGAATTGAAAGCCGGTCTCTGCCGTATCATGCAGGACTATTGCGGAGAATATAAAACAGACAGGACGCTAGAGTTGGGTCTGCAATATCTTCATAGCATCGCTGATAGTGAAGCAGCCACCGTTTGTGCTCATAATCCGCACGACCTTGCCCGAGCTTTAGAATGCCAGACTCATATCACAGTGTCTGAGATGATATTCCACGCTTCTATCGCACGCAAGGCGAGTTGTTCACTCCTCGGATTTAGAAGATTGGACTATCCTCAATTGGACCCGCCGGAATGGCATAAATTCATCACCCTAAAATTAGTAAACGGTAGGGTAAAAATTGGAGAGCGTCCGATGCGCTGGTGGCTGAAGCTCCCTTATGCCGGTACATATGAAGAGAACTACAAAAAACACTGTGGTCTGGAGGTTTAGTATGTATAACAAAGCCTATATGGTGCCAAATCCTATGACACCAAACCAGGTTTTAATCTTTGATACTGATATTTGCGTAGGTTGTAATACCTGCGTGAATTCATGTCCCGCCGGCGTGTTAGTTCCCAATCCGGAAAAAGGCAAACCGCCCATTGTCCTATATCCCGATGAATGCTGGGTCTGCGGTTGCTGTGTAGGTGATTGTCCCCATCCGGGAGCTAATAAACTGCTTCACCCTTTGAATCTTCGTATGGGGTGGATGCGAAAAGCCACCGGCGAAACTTACAGGGTCGGTATGAAGAATCCACCTCCTCGCAATAAGAAGCCTGCTATTGGTCCTTAGCATAATCGGATTATCCGACTATAAAAATAACTCATGTCTTATATAAATATAAAGGAGGATAAGCATTGAAGAAGTTACAAATTGGGTTAATAGCACTAGTCCTGGTGGTATTAGTAGTATTCGGTATTGCCTGCAAAGGCGGGGTAACAACATCTAATGCAACCACGACCACAACAACATCAAATGTAACCACCACAACGAGTGCGCCAGGAGGGCCGGTATACGGCGGCACGCTAAGAATCATTGAG
Source organism: Dehalococcoidales bacterium (assembly GCA_016927955.1). GTDB lineage: Bacteria > Chloroflexota > Dehalococcoidia > Dehalococcoidales > JAFGLR01 > JAFGLR01. Next base: position 24,514 of record JAFGLR010000139.1, on the reverse strand, counting down.
AATGGCTCTCCCACGTCTTTAGGTTATCCACCGGATTTCGGAATGGTTGACGGAATTCTCGCCGCACCCGTCTTAGAGACATTATGCAGATGGGGGAAAGGCGGTATACAAGTACCGGTTTTAGCTACATCCTGGGATATCGACACCGATAACCCGAGTATCACCTGGCACCTGAGGCAAGGTGTTCAGTTCCACGATGGGACACCCTGGAATGCCGAGGCATGCCGATGGAACTTCCAGAAACTAATGGATGCGGGCAGGATGTCGGACGGTCAGTACGTAAAGTCCCTTGAAGTTATTAATGAATACACTATCAAGATGAATCTTACGGCATTTAACTGGCTCATGATCGAAAACTACGGGTGGTCCATGATGATTTCGCCGACGGCATTTGAAAATGCCGGTACCAACGATGAAGAGCGCATGCAGTGGGCTCGCAACCACCCGGTAGGAACAGGTGCCTTTAAATTCGTGGAGTATCAACGCGATGTCGTCCTTAAATACGACAGGAATGATAACTACTGGGATGAAGGTTTGCCCTATCTTGATGCGCTCGAATGCATTTTCATTTCATCACCCGAGACAGCCGCAGCTATGATGGAAGCAGGAGAGGCAGATATGTTCCTGCCATCGAGAATACAAGATACTATTAAATTTGAGGAAATGGGGTATAAGACAACCTATGACCTTGGTATGATGTTAGCGATATTACCTGATTCCAGCAATCCTGATTCTCCATTCGCTAAGAAGGAGGTACGCGAGGCAGTAGAGTATGCCCTTAACCGCCCGGCCATAGCAGAGATGATGGGAATGGGCAAATATGAACCCCTTCATCAGTTGGCTTCCTCGAAGTGGCCGGGTTACGTTGAGGATTATGACCCCAGACCGTATAATACGGAAAAAGCCATGCAATTGCTTGCTGACGCGGGCTACCCTACTGGCTTCCATACTAAGTTACTAGGGATTGATTCAGATCGAGATACTGTCGCCATTATTCAGTCTGCTCTGGGTAAGGTAGGCATTATTGTTGACCCGGACATTGCCGACATGGGAAGATGGGCACAATCTCTCTTTGGGACTGGCTGGGATGGTCTGGCAATAGGTGCGAGCGGAATAAACCCCGACGCTTCCGACTTATTCGTCCATTACGGCGCTAACCCGATGACTTTCAGAACCGGTAACTTCTATAAATCACCCGAATACCTCAGTTTATGTGAGGAAGCTCTGAACCCCAGGTATCTTGATGCAACTGGGGCAATGGACACAATAAAGGAAGCAGTTAGGCAGGCCGGCGAAGATGTCATGGTTATCCCGCTTTGGGTAATGCCCAGTGCAGTCGTGTTTCCGACCTATGTTCACAGCGATTACTTCACGATACACGGCAACACCTGGACCCCTCAATACGATTGGATGGATCCACACTAGAAAACTTGAATTGAGAAAGCCGGGTGATTTATTTTTATCCCTGAAACAGGTCTGTAGTAAATCACCCGGCGTTATTCGTAACGCCGTAAATATGCTCAGCAGCCAGGCTGCGGATTATTTAGACAAATCTCCGATGTCTGGACTGAAGGAAAATTATATCTAACCGATAAGATTCCTTAATGCCGTCCTAGGGGTTTAGTATGATATCATATGTTATTCGTCGATTGGTACAAGCAGTGGTCGTTCTTATTCTCGTGACCCTGATTGTTTTCTTTGTCGTGCGGCTACTACCCGGCGACCCTCTTACCATTTATATGGCCCAGTCTGCCCAGCAAATGAGCACTATGCCACCGGAAAAGCTTGCGCAACTTCGGGCTGATTTCGGTCTGGATAAGCCGATAATGGTGCAATATCTTAATTGGGTAGCGGACATGTTTCGGGGGGACTTCGGTACATCAGTATTCTTCAAAGAGGACGTGGGTAAGCTCATGCTTGAGCGTTTTCCGGTAACAATACACCTGGGTGTTGTATCAGTAATAGTCGGTTCCATTTTTGGTATCCTGGCAGGGATGCTTGCGGCTGTGAGGCGGGGTAATTTGGCAGATAGAATAGTAACACCTCTGACATATGTCGGTATAACAATTCCTGCATTTTTACTTGGGATATTGCTAATATATTTATTCGGCGTCAAACTCCACTGGCTTCCTATACAAGGCTACACCTCGCCATTGGAAGACTTCTGGTTGAACACCAGACAGTTAGTTATGCCAGTGATTTGTATGGTTGTTTTTGGTATGGCGGCTAACGCTCGTCAAGTGCGGTCAAGCATGCTTGAGGTTATTAGGCAAGATTATATTCGCACCGCCTGGTCTAAGGGTCTGACAGAGGGTAATGTAATCATAAGACATGCCCTTAAAAATAGTCTCATCCCTGTTATTACTATGATTGGTCTTGGTATCGGAGGCATATTTGCAGGTTCGGTGCTCATTGAAACCGTGTTTGCCATTCCCGGTATCGGCAGATTACTAGTCAGTAGCATTTTCAGCCAGGACTATGTAGTGGTACAGGCAATTACTTTAGTTATTTCCCTCGCAGTATTATTATCCAACTTGATTGTTGATATATCCTATGCCTGGCTTGATCCCAGGATACGGTATGGCTAGGAGATTGAAGGTTATGAAAGAAAAACATACCGGCGATGAAGGTTTCTCAGAAACTCCCGTTCGTATTAGCGAGTGGCGGCGTTTCAGGCGGGTGTTCTTCGAGCGTAAGATAGTTATATTCGGGTTCGCCGTATTATTACTGATGGTGTTGACCGCCATTTTTGCCCCGCTGCTGGCGCCCTATGACCCTTATGAGCCAGACATGGGGGCGTCGCTGGTTCAGCCGAACGGGGAGCACCTTTTAGGTACCGACCTTCTGGGCAGAGACACGCTTAGCCGGCTCATTTATGGTTCTAGAACGGCCTTGGCTGTCGGCTTTATAACGGTTGCTTTAGGTGGCATCATTGGTATTATGTTGGGGATAATTGCCGGATACGCTGGTGGTGCTGTAAACATGATTATTATGAGGATATTAGACGCGTTTATGTGCTTCCCGATGCTTTTACTGGCCTTGGTAATTGCTGCCGTGCTTGGTAGCGGTCTCGAAAACATTATCATTGCTATGAGCGTGGCCGTAATACCCGGATACGCCAGGGTAACTCACGGACTAACCTTGAGTATTAAGGAAAGTGATTATATCATGGCCCAACGGACTATGGGCTCCAGCAGCATACGCATAATGCTTAGACATATCCTGCCTAATGCAATTCCGTCGCTCTTGGTGCTGGTGACGATGCAGCTGGGGACTGTAATCCTGGCCGAAGCAGGACTCAGCTTCTTGGGTATCGGTATTGACCCGCCGGGTGCCGCCTGGGGAGCTATGGTATCCGATGGTTATAGTTATTTAACGAGAAACCCGGCACTTTGGCTCGCCCCCGGTGTTGCTATTGCACTGGTGGTCTTTGCCTTCAACATAGTGGGGGACAGCCTGAGGGATGCTCTCGACCCCAGACTTAGAGGCTTGCTCTAATATAAGGAATAATAGATGTCATTACTATTGGAAGTTAAAAATCTGACGACCCGGTTTAACACTGAGAATGGTGTGGTTAAAGCTGTCGATGGGGTATCCTACTACATTAAAGAGCAAGAAATAATTGGTATGGTGGGGGAGAGTGGATGTGGAAAGTCGGTTACCCAGCTCTCGGTGATGCAGTTAATATCCACTCCGGGGGAAATCGTCGGTGGTGAGGTTATCCTAGAGGGTCGGGACCTGCTCAAGTTTGAGGATAACGGGCCGGAAATGCGTTCTATTCGCGGTGCCAAGATAGCTATGATATTTCAGGAGCCGATGACCTCGCTCAACCCGGTATTGACCATTAACCAGCAGTTAATGGAAATGCTTCAGTTGCACCTGAATATGGGTAGGAAGGCAGCTAGAGAAAGAGCAATCGAGTTACTCGGTATCGTTGGTATTCCCAGTGCCAAAAACCGCATTGACGATTACCCGCACCAGTTCAGTGGTGGTATGCGTCAGAGGGTGATGATTGCTATGGCACTTTCCTGTAACCCTAAAATACTCATCGCCGATGAGCCGACTACGGCATTGGATGTAACTACCCAGGCACAGTTATTGGAGATAATGAGAGACGTAGTCAAGCGTTTTCAAACCTCTCTGGTCATCGTAACCCACAACCTTGGTGTTGTGGCGCGGTATGTGCAGAGGATATATATCATGTATGCCGGTCGTATCGTTGAGGCAGGTACCACTAAGGACATATTTAGTAACCCATGCCATCCGTATACTATAGGGCTGCTCAGAAGTATACCCAGGCTGGATGAGGAAGAGGGTAGTAAGCTGATTCCTATTGAAGGCTTACCGCCTAATCTGGTTAACATGCCTCCCACTTGTGCCTTTCTGCCCAGGTGTAATCGTAAAGTCGAGGCGTGTTTTAAACAGGTATGGCCTCCACTCGTTCCGGTTGGTAGCGGACATTACGTTGCTTGCTATCTTTGTAACAAGGAGAAGACAGGTGAACCAACAGCAAAATGAGGCTGTTTTAGATGTTAAAGACCTGAAGATGTACTTTCCGGTCACCAGAGGTATACTGCGGAGGAAAGTGGCTGACGTTAAGGCCATTGATGGAGTTACCTTTAAACTCAATAGAGGTGAAACACTAGGCTTAGTAGGAGAGAGCGGCTGCGGCAAAACCACTGTTGGTCGCAGTATTATCCGACTCTATCGCCCTACCGCAGGTAAAATATCTTTTAATGGGAAGGATATTACATCGCTTCCGGAAAAAAGTTTAAGAGATATTCGTAAAAATATATCTTTCATCTTTCAGGACCCCTACAGCTCGTTAGATCCCCGCCAGAGTGCCGGCAGTATCGTCGGCGAGCCGCTAGAGATTCACCACTGGGTAGGTAGCCGGTCTGAATACAATGATAGGGTAGAGCAGCTTTTCCGTCTGGTGGGCTTAGACCCCAGCATGAGCAACCGATTTCCCCATGAGTTCAGCGGTGGCCAGAGGCAACGTATTGGTATAGCTAGAGCACTGGCTTGCGAGCCTTCCATGATTGTCTGCGACGAACCTATTTCAGCTTTAGACGTTTCTATACAAGCCCAGATAATTAACCTGCTAGAGGAACTGCAGGCAGGAATAAAGGGGCTCACCTATCTCTTCATTGCCCATGACCTTTCTGTTGTACGGCATATAAGCGACCGGGTGGCGGTAATGTATCTTGGACATATTGTCGAGATTACTAAATCAAGAGAGTTGTATAAGAACCCTTTGCACCCTTATACCAAGGCTCTGCTTTCCGCCGTGCCTATAGCAGACCCCTTTATCGAGGAAAAGCGTGAGCGTATTATCCTGAAAGGAGAAGTGCCCAGCCCATTGAACCCACCGTCCGGCTGTAGTTTCCATCCCCGCTGCTTCCAGGCCATACCGGAATGCAGCCAGGTGATACCACCACTCCGCGATGTCGGTGGCGGTCACGAGGTAGCCTGCCTCAGGGTTTAACATTACATCTAAACGATAGGGCATAGCTAGACTCGGGGTTCTATGATTAATGCCTGTGAATTATCAAGGAAAATGGAAAAGTTAGTAGAAGAAGGTAATAGATACTTAAGGGCTTGCTCCTGACAACCTAGTAGAGGAGAGACCATAATCCAATCAGACCGCATAGTATTAGAAATTACGAACTCTCGCCACAGAGATTATATTTAATCAAGACTATGAGGGAACAAATGGTAGCGTCACTGGGAGCGGTTCGGTTCCAGAATGAATTTTGATATAGGAGTTTAATTTAAATGACATCAAACTGGTCTGAGTTGACACCTGAAGAGAAGCGTACTCGCCGTTTCGAGAAATGGCTATCAGTGGACGGAATTGAGTTTAAGGATACCGCTGCCAAAGAGGCTTACATCGGTCGCCTGACGCGTATTATCGAAGCCATTAAAATGAATGTTCCGGACCGGGTTCCTTGCATTCTGCCGGTCGGAACATTTCCGGCTTACCATGATGGAATTAATCTCCATACTGCCATGTATGATGATAAGGCCAGTAAAAAAGCCTGGTTGAGATTCCTACACGAATTCGAAAGTGATATTTTTGATGGGGCATTTATTAGTAGCGGCAGACTGAATGATATTCTTGCCCCCAAGTCATTGAAATGGCCCGGTCATGGACTTTCGGAAAATGCTGCAATGCAACAGTACGTTGAAAACGAGTATATGAAAGCAGATGAGTACGACTTACTCATCAATGACCCGTCGGATTACTGTCTGCGGTATTATCTACCGCGGACTACCGGTGCTTTCGAAGGCTTTAGTAAATTAATACCTTTCCGGAATATTATAGGTATGCCGACCAGCTTCCTGGGAGCCTGTATGGACCCTGAAGTCCAAAAGTCCTTCCAAGCAATTCTGGATGCCACCAAAGAAATGGCTAAAATGATGATTACCCCCATGGAAGTAGCCCAAGAAGCCTTTTCGCTGGGATATCCCACATTAATGAGCAATATGCAGGCTCATGCTCCTTTCGATATTCTTGCTGATACTTTGCGAGGTACTCGCGGGATAATCATGGATATGTTTCGCCAGCCGGAAAAAATTCTCGAAGCCATGGATAAAATTACACCCGGAATAATTGAGATGGTTTTAGCGAATGCTTCCCGCTCTAAAAGCCCCATCGTCTTTTTTGCCCTGCATAAGGGTGACGATAATTTCATATCGGATGCTCAGTTTGCTGAGTTCTACTGGCCTCATTTTAAAAAGGTAATACTTGCCTTTGTTAATGAAGGCTTAGTTCCGCTTCTCTTCGCCGAAGGTAGTTATAACCGGCGGTTGGAAATTATCAGTGACCTGCCCAGAGCATCGGTCATCTGGTTGTTCGACAGGACTGACATGTTCAAAGCCAAGGAGGTCTTGGGAGATACTGCCTGTATCTCCGGTAATGTGCCCGCGTCGTTAATGTATACAGGTACTCCTGGAGAGGTCAAAGAATACTGCCGGAAGCTAATTGAAGTTTGCGGTAAAGGTGGAGGCTTTATACTCTCCGGTGGAGCTAGTGTAGATAAGGTCAACCCTGGTAACTTCTACGCAATGATGGATGCAGCAAAGGAGTACGGGGTATTTATTGACCCTGAAGCCAGTTCCTCCATATAGAAACTCGGTCATGTCGGTATGCTCAAAATGGATAACAGATCCAGTAATTCGCTTATTTTGGGGCGGTAGCTGCTGGGTAAAGCAAAAGTAAGAATGCGTTCAGGTTTGAGCTTGATTTCCGTCGGTTTACCCAACTTAGCCGCAAGGTCACTTGGCAATATTTGTACCAAATCATTCCCGATAGTTGCAAAAGAGAAGGGGTTGATGTGTACAAACTCAAATCCAATTGGCTTCCCGTCCGCTTCTTTAGAAAGGTAGGTTATACACCTTCACTGGAAGCATTGAGGGAGACTTCGGCCAGGAGTATCTGCCTACCGCAATTGATCTTCAGGCCAAGGTTAGAGCACTGGTCATGATGCTCAACAATGATACTGGGGGTCGCTGGGTGAACGGTAGCATCGGGAAAATAACCGGTATAACTCGGAATAGTAAAAACGAAAATATTATCATTACCGAGCTTGCTGATGGTATGGAAGCGGAGATTACGCCCTATACCTGGGGAATCTTCCGGTTCTTCGTCGAGGCAGGGGGTCTACAGTCGGAAGTTATTGGTACGTTTACGCAATACCCGCTGATGTTAGCCTGGGTGGTAACCATTCACAAGGGCCAGGGTAAGACGTTCGATAGGGTAATTATTGATATCGGGAAAGGCACCTTTGCCCATGGACAGATGTATGTGGCACTCAGTCGGTACACGACATTGGGAGGCATCGTCCTAAAAAAGCCAGTGTTGAAGAAACATATCTGGACAAATTACCAGGTTATAGATTTCCTCACCAAATACCAATACAAGAAGGCTGAGCAGTTCTGCACGGTTGATAGTAAAATCGAGGTAATAAGGAAAGCCATTAAGAACGAGGCATTGCTGGAAATAGTGTACCTCAAGCCAAGCGACGAGAAGACAACGAGGGTTGTCAGACCGGAGACCGTGGGGGAAATGGAGTATCATGGTAAGAAGTACCTTGGTATGCGGGCGTTCTGCCTGACGCGGAATGAGGACAGGGTCTTCCGTGTTGACCGTATACTGGAGATAAAAGAGGCATTAACGATGCCCCCTATCACAATTTGAAGTCCAAATACTCCGGGATAACTGCCAATGATCTTAATAAGCTCAAGGCACTGGCAGAAGAAAAGCTCCGTTTAAAGCAGATTGTAACGGAATAAGCTCTGTGTGAAAGATACTAGTATGGTATTTGAATAAAAATTGTAGTACCACCTCCAGGGCCGGAGTCGATGTGAAATGTTCCGCCTAAGAATTTTACTCTTTCTGCCATGCCTATAACACCCATTTTCCCGTCAGTAATAAGCCTTGGCCTCACGGAACTAAATGAAAAACCTTGACCGTTATCTTGTACCGTAATTGTGAGATTTTCAGTAAAGAATTCAATATTAACGGTTGCATTACTAGCTTTCGAATGTTTTTTTACGTTATTTAATGCTTCCTGTATAATTCGAAATAATGACACTTCTGTAGCGGGAGGTAGTTTCGGCTGGTCACCATCTATTAGGAGTTCATAACGTATTGAACCTTCAGAGTTCATAGTGTTTACTAACCAGTTTAAAGCGGGCACTAGACCAAGTTCGTCCAACAACCTGGGGTTTAAATTTAAGGTTAGCCTACGTAGGTTTTCAACCGTCTGGAGAGTGTTGGTCCTAATTAAATTTATAATATCCTGTTGTTCCTCGGGTTGGTTTTCGGCTGATTTAACAACTTCAGCGTAATTGGCTACTGCAAGTAACGTCTGTATAGCATCATCATGAATGTCCTGAGCGACACGCTTTCGCTCTGAATCTTGGGCGCGTAATACATTTGATAGGTACACACGGCGTTCTGACTCCTGTTGTTTTATAAATTGATTAGTTCTTCGGCGTAATTCTAGTTGAAGATTGATTATTATGATAATAGCGACTGGTAATAAAAATAGATATGTATATAACATGTAGTGGCTAACACCATTCCAAAAGCCTAAAACGATTGGTGATAATGCCACGATAAAAATTAGTAAGAAATTAACTGTATTCTGCCATTTTAAAAATAATATTGAATAAACGATTGGTATAAGGAAGAGTATGCCAAATACTTTATTTTGGGCTTCCCAAAGAGCAATAGAGTAAAATGAAGATGGGAGCCATCGCCACAGATAAATATCGATTTGCCAGAATCTCCACGGCCACTTGTAATATATAAATATCAGCAGTATTAACAAGAAGATTATTATTACAAAATGAATAGTACTAATCAGGGCATTTTTATCTGGACGGTTCACAGTCGTTACTCACGCTTTTGTGTTAAATCTCCAAAAGTTAGAATCCCAATTTGTAAGCCGACCGAGACGGCTTCAGTTCTTGTTCCAACTCCTAACTTAGTAAACAAACTAGTTAAGTAGGCTTTTACACTGGTTTCTTGTATACCTAGTTGTATACCTATTGCTTTATTGCTCATCCCTTTTGAAAGCAATTTGAGAATATCCAATTCTCTAGGTGATATTTTTCTACTAAGACCACGGGAAGATGCATTCATCGGGTGTGCAGTAGCCTGGATTATCTTATTCGAAATTGGTAAAGACCACACTGTTTCTCCGCTCATAATTGTTCTTATAGCTTGTATTACTTCTTTCCCAGTGGCAGTTTTCACCAAATAACCTCTTGCTCCCGCTTGGAATATGCTTAATACGGTATCATTATCAATATGTATCGTCAAAACAAGTACGGCAATGTTTGGATATTTATTATATATTTGCCTGGTCGCTTCAATTCCATTAAGCTTAGGCATACCTATGTCCATTATTATAATGTCAGGATTCATGTCCTTGGTAAATTTAACAACTTGTTCACCGTCACTAGCTTCAGCAATAATTTCAAAATCAGGCTCTTTTCCCAGCGAAGTAATTAATGCTTGTCGCATTAAAGGATGATCGTCAGCTAAAATAATCCGTATTTTATTTTTATTAGACACGGATTCTCCGTCTACCTTTGTTTTCATAGAAAACTCCGATGGATATTCCCTCGGTTAAGGGAAAGAAAACGGCCCCATTTATAACCTTAGGTAGCACGACTCCCTTTACCGTAATAACCCTCGCCCCAAAGCTTGTTAAGGGGTGTTTTGCTTTGTTTCCCCCCGTTATCGTATACCTACTACCGTAGGTATACTAATTTACGTGGACTAATTCCAGTATTTCATTTAACTTGGTTTTATTTTAACATAGTTTAAACAATAGTCAATCTATTCGACTCAGGGTATCGGAGCTTTATGGATTTTATAAAGAGCAATTCTGATAAATCCGAGTTATGAATGACCTTAGAATAAAGAGACTGAAAGTAAAATCGCAGGTAAATACCGGTGATTACAAAGCATAGTACTATAAAAATGTTTCTCCATGGCATATGAATTTATAAGACTGAAAGGAGGTAAAGTGCGATAAGAACAATGTAGCAACAGAGCCAAATATAATAATGGAGGTATGATATTTGAAAAAGTATAGAAAGTATTTAGTTTTTAATCTTGTTATCGTCAGTTTGCTGGCGGTGACATTATTTTTTGGAGCCTGTACCAAGGCAGAGTCTACAACAACCACTACCGCAACAACCTCGGAGCCTCTTGAGGTAATTGAGCTTAGTTTTGCTCATCAATCACCCCCTACTGCAGGAGGAGGAATACAATATGCAAATTGGGCTAAGAGAATCGAAGAGCAGACTCAGGGCAGGGTGAAAATAACCATCTATCCTGCGTCCTCTTTGGTGGGTCCTATGGACCAAATTGACAGTTTAATCGGTGGTATCTGTGATATAGGCCAAACGAATACTCTTTTTAATCCTCAGCTCGTGCTACATTCCTTGCTTTTGCAGCCTGGTTTAGATTTACCACCTTTTGAAGAGTACATGGCTAAAACCGAATTATGGCGAGCACTGTACGAGAAATTCCCGGAAATGCGTGCGGAATTCAAAGGCTTTGTGCCCTTGTTTATGTTTGAGAGTACACCCAACAGCCTGCAATTCGCTAACAGGGTAGAAGTACGTACGCCTGCAGATTTAATAGGAATGAGAATCGGCACTGGAGCCCAATTCCTACCAGTTTTGGATGCATGGGGAGCCACTCCGATAGACAATCCGTTCACCGATAGGTATTTATCTTTGGATAAGGGGATGATAGATGGCTCATTTCTCTCCTTAGCAACCGCGAATATGATGAAAATTCCGGATGTCACAAAAGCGATCACCTTGAACATAGGAGCCGTTGCTAGGGAAAATAATTTCATTTCAATGAATGAGGAAGTCTGGAACAGTCTTCCCCCCGATATCCAGAAAGTGTTTATGGACAATTGGGAACCTACGGTAAAAGAGTTTATTGATTCACAACTTGCGGATGAACAACAAGCTATTGACGTATATGAGAAAGCTGGTGATTTGGTAGTAACTGCCACAGCAGAAGAATACAAGTTATGGACGAATCCTTTATTGCCATTTCTGGATAAATGGGCAGAGGCAGTAGATGCCAAAGGTTTGCCAGGCACAGCAATGCTTGAGGAAGCGCAACGTATCCTCGCCGGGATGAAATAATATTTTGTAGTAGTATCCTGGACTTCTTGTGAATGTAGATTAGGTGTAAGATATTTCCATTCAACTATTTCTTCCGGAAATATCTTACACCAAGAAAAGAATGCTATCATCACCCGGGGCAAGGTTAGAGAAGGGAGAAGTGCTTTTCAGCGGGAGAAATGTAAAGACGTTTAAAACTAACTTCCGGCTGATGGCATATGGAAAACCATGAGCAATTGGTTATACCGAGTAGAAAGGGTGTTTGGTGCGATAACGCGGGTCATGAGCGTTATCGGAATATGTTTTGTAGCGGTAATGACACTGGTTACCGTAGCGGACGTAGTGCTCCGCTGGTCTATAGATAGCCCGATAAAAGGAGCTATTGAGATTGTCCAGTACATGATGATTCTGATAGTCTTTTTAACGATACCATACGTTCAGTATAAGAAAGCCCATGTTTCAATAAGTCTGCTGGTAGACAAACTTCCACAAAAAGCCCAGGCCGTAATAGGTAGTTTTGTTTATATTCTCAGCCTGGGCATAATCGGCTTAATGACAACAGCAGCTTTTATTTATTTCAGGCGTATATGGGAAGCGGAGAGATATACCACAGTGCTGGGAATACCGATTTCTCCATTTCAGCTCATACTGACTATTGGCCTTTTTTTACTTTTTATTATGATATTATTGGATTTTCTCCATTCTATATTTGAGCAGGTGGGACGATGAACGAGCCTTTGATAGGTTTAATCGGAATTGTCCTGCTCGTTGTTCTTATGTTTCTTAAGGTACCTGTAGCTTACCTGATGATGCTTGTAGGATTTGCCGGTCTTGTTGTATTAATAGGGTTTGGCCCCGCACTGACTCAAATAGGTTTAATCCCGCATCGCTATGTAGCCGACTATAGTATCGCTGTACTACCGCTTTTCCTACTTATGGGTATGCTTGTTAGCGCCGCGGGAATCAGCCGAGACCTTTTTAAAACCGCATATGCTTGGTTTGGGCAGATACGAGGGGGACTCGCTATGGCTACTGTTGTGGCATGTGCCGGTTTTGCCGCTGCTTGCGGCTCAAGCATGGCAGAAGCAGCAGCCATGGGAGAAGTAGTTGTACCGGAAATGCGGAAATATAAATATGACCCCGGCATGACGATTGGAAGTATTGCTGCTGGTGGTACGTTGGCCATACTTATTCCTCCCAGTCTGGGATTTATCTTGTACGCAATGCTTACGGCCCAATCTATAGGCAGACTATTCATGGCCGGCATATTACCTGGAATAACCGTGGTGGTATTCTACCTGACTACTATTTATATCCTTTGTAAACGCAATCCCAGCTTGGGACCAGCTGCCTTCAAGACAAGCTTCAAGGAAAAGGTGACGACTTTGCGTGGCTCCGGGGCAATGTTGATATTATTTGTGGTAGTGATGGGGGGTATTTACGGGGGTATATTTACAACAACTGAAGCCGGTGCGGTAGGAGCCTTCGGAGCCCTTGTCATTGGCCTTATCTTAAGGAGGTACTCACGCCAGAGCCTCTGGGGAGCTCTGGCTGAGACCGGCAAACTGACCGGTATGATGTTAGCCATTTTTGTAGGGGCTATGATATTCAACAGCTTCTTAGCATTGAGTCAACTGCCATTTTGGCTCGCCGAGGCAGTAGCTAACCTAAATATGCCAACCTTCGTAATTCTTGTGGTTATTTTGCTAATCTATATTTTACTTGGGTGCTTTTTTGATGTCATAACAGTATTGGTTCTCACTATTCCCATTTTCTTTCCTGTTATTCAGACACTAGGTATCGACCCGATATGGTATGGCGTCTTAATGGTAAGGGTAAACGAGGTAGGACTTATAACACCACCGTTTGGTATGAATAACTTTATTCTTGCCGGGGTAACCAAAGTGCCGTTAGGAACCATATACCGTGGCATAATCCCATTTGTTATAGCCGACATGTTCAATATTGCTCTTCTATTAGCCCTTCCGCAAATTTCGCTGTTATTGCCTAATATGATGATGGGAAAATGATAAAGAGAGCCACAGTAGATTCTGCCATAATAACATTTTGTATACAAGCGGAAGGATGTGGATTATGAGTAGCTGAGGAGATAAAAATAAGCGGTTCAGAATAAATAAATATTAAATGAGGAGACGAGATGAAACAGTCATATTCAGTAAAGATTGATGCTTATTCCCACATTGTGCCGCCAAAATACAGTAAGACTCTCTCTAAGATAGCTCCCGAACAATATGGATTTAAGGTTGCCCCTATTACGCCGCTATATGATTTGGATGCAAGGTTTCGGATAATGGATAAATTTGAGCCCATCAGGCAGGTATTGACATTAGCCTGGCCTTCCCCCGAGGAGGTTGCCAAACCGGCTAAGGCGGCTGAATTGGCAATGATGGCAAACGATGAGATGGCTGAACTGGTTCTCAAATATCCGGATAGATTTGTGTCAGCCATAGCCATCCTCCCTATGAATAATATAGATGCGGCGTTAAAAGAGGCGGATAGAGCCATTAAGGACTTGAAATTTAGAGGCGTCTATGTACACACTCCAGCAGCTGGTAAACCACTTGACGCACCTGAGATCTTGCCGCTTTATGAGAAGATGTCGCAATATGACCTGCCGATATTTATTCACCCGATGTTATCACCCACCGACCAACCGGACTATAAAGGTGAAAATGCCTCCAAGTACCTGATATTTTCTACATTTGGCTGGCCCTATGAGACCACAAAAGCTATGGCTCGCCTGGTATTCAGCGGCATTTTACAGCGTTATCCCAATCTAAAGATTGTTACGCATCATGCCGGCGGCATGGTTCCGTACTACGCGGAAAGGATTAGACAGTTCATGCAGGGATTCGAACGCCGGGGAACGAAAGAAGAGCAGCTATGGCTCACCAGAGATTCGGTTGACTATTTCAAAATGTTCTATAACGATACCGCAGTTTACGGAAACCCTAAAGCATTAGAGTGTGCCTGTGACTTCTTTGGTGCTGACCATTTGTTGTTTGGAGCCGATTTCCCGCTTGGGGATATTGAGTCAGGTAGTAGAAATTACAGGCAAACAATAAACGCTATAGACCAAATGGATATCGCTGAAGAGGAGAGGAAGAAGATATTTGAGGATAACGCCAGAAAGCTGATGCGTCTGCAAATATAATACATCATGAGGCACATAACTGAAATAGAGGAGAAGCTCTGTGATGGTTGTTGAGCAGGGGGTGGTATAGCTGGTCTCATGGCATCCATAAAGGCACGTGAGAAGGGTGCAAGTGTTATCTTGTAGCTGATACTGATGCCTATTTAAAAATAAATATAGCATAATTGTCTATAGCACAATTTGCATAGATTGTATAATAGGTAAACCTTTTAAATAACAATTATATACCTTAGAAAATGGTCATATTATACCATGCTATAGAGAAAATAAAACTAAATAATCAAATTTAAGGAGGCAAGTCTATGTCGAGTTCATGTCCGCTCATTGTTGATTCTTATTCTCATATTTCCCCCCCGAAATACACCGAATTTATCCACCAAAAATATCCAATTATGTACAACAATATGCTTGGCAATTGTTTTCCTTTATACGATATGGAATGGCGTTTCCATATCATGGATATGTTCCCGGGCCTGGTTCAGGTGCTGACAATCGGGCCGGTCCCGCCTATCGAGGATTTCGCTGATTCCCAACAGACCGTCGAACTGGCAAAGAGGGCTAACGACGAGATGGCAGAGTTGATTACGAAAAACCAGGGAAGATTCGTTGCCGCTATTGCTTTACTTCCCATGAACAATATTGATGCAGCCATGAAAGAGACTGACCGGGCGATTAATGAACTGGGTTTTAGAGGTATCTACGTTCACTCCAACATCAATGGTAAACCGCTGGATGCTCCAGAATTTTGGCCACTTTGGGAGAAAATGGCCGGCTATAACCTGCCGGTCTATATCCATCCCTGGAGAAGTCCCCAGTTTACCGATTATCAGACGGAAACAGCTTCTAAATATAACATAGCCAGTACCTTTGGGTGGCCTTATGAGACTACCGTCGCCATGGCACGTATAGTATTCAGCGGTATTCTTGAAAAATACCCCAACCTGAAAATTGTGACCCATCACTGTGGAGGCATGATCCCTTACTACCAACAAAGAATATATCAGCATTGTGGGGGACAAGCTTTGCATCCCCAAGGCGGACTCGATAAATTAAACAAAGCTCCTCTTGATTATTTTAAGATGTTTTTATATGATACGGCGATCCACGGCAATACTTCCGCCTTGATGTGTGCTTACGAATTCTGTGGCGCGGAACAAATTGTTTTTGGTGCAGATATGCCCTTGGGGGATTACAATTTCGGTATGCGGAGCTACCGGCAGACCATCAATGCCATTGAAGCAATGAATATCTCTAAAGAGGAGAAAGAGAAAATATTTTCCCAAAATGCCATCAATTTGTTAAGGATACCGGTTTAAACCAAATAAAAGAAAACAAGGGGAAAATATTATTAAAAAGTTTGTAATCTCTTGGATGGATACTTTATAGTCCCTTTCTATGTATTGGGCAAAAGAGGATAACTTACGGCTATAAGATTCTAGTGTTAAAGGCGATTTCCCCTCTACCTTTGTGGCTAGAAGGTAAGTCTGGATGGTCCGTATTAGTTCAGAAGAAAAAGGACTGTGGTCTAGCAGGCTCACGACCCTGTCAGGACTGTGGTGTAGAACCATTTTTATTCAGTTAAAACAACGTATTTAGCTTCAAAGTGGGCGATTCTGGATTCGAACCAGAGACCCCAGTCTTATCAGGACTGTGCTCTAACCAGCTGAGCTAATCGCCCGTGTTTGAGGTGACCTACTTGATTACGAGACGCAGTAACGGTAAGGATTTTTGCCCTCGCAAGAATCTATTTTAGATGAAAAGCCTGCCTGAACGCAAGTTTGGAGATGATTCATTATAACAACCGAATAAAGAGTGGCGGGTTAACCCGCCACTCTTTATATTTTCTATATTCCTTTTTCGCCTACGAAGGCAGCGAGGTCGGCCAGACGACATGAGTAGCCCCATTCGTTATCATACCAGGCAAAAACCTTTACCATATTACCGCCGATTACCATTGTACTGAGGGAATCGATAATACAGCTTGCCGGATCACCCTTGAAGTCCATGCTAACCAGCTCTTCGGTACAATATTCCATGATGTTTTTCAGGTTGGTCTCCGCGGCTGTTTTAAAAGCGGTATTAACCTGTTCGGCGGTCACCTCACGGTTAAGCTCAGCCACAAAATCAACAACCGAAACGGTCACGGTAGGCACTCTCACAGCGAGGCCGTGAATCTTACCTTTTAATTCCGGAATCAGTTCGCCGACCATACGGGCGGCACCAGTGGTGGTGGGGATGATATTCTGTCCTGCAGTGCGGGCACGGCGTAAGTCCTTATGGAACTGGTCCAGTATTTTTTGGTCGTTAGTATAGGAGTGGATGGTAGTCATCAGACCTTTGGCAATACCGAAATTCTGGTTCAGAACACTGATTAAAGGAGCGACACAGTTGGAGGTGCAAGAAGCGTTGGAAATAATATTATGTTTCTTTGGGTCGTATTTGTCCTCGTTTACACCAAGCACGACGGTGAAATCTTCATTTTTAGCCGGGGCGGAAATGAGGACTTTTTTCGCGCCGCCTCCCGCAATATGGGCGACGGCTTTAGTAGCGTCCGTAAATAGACCGGTGGATTCGATGACAATATCGACCCCCAGGCTTTTCCAGGGAATCTTGGCCGGGTCCCGTTCAGCGACGACTTTTATATTTTTGCCGTTTACTACGATAGAATCGCCCTCGGCAATAACTTCGCCGGGGTAACGTCCATAGGTACTATCCCATTTTAACAGGTGAGCATTAGTCTTACTGTCAGTCAGGTCGTTAATAGCGACTACTTCGAGCTTATCCGGGTGCAGCTGGTTAATAGCTTTAAAGCTTAACCTGCCGATACGTCCGAAACCATTGATACCGATTTTTGTTACCATATAAACCTCCTTCATGCTCTGTATATTAAGTATAAATAACAGATGTATGCGTCTTCAATGACGATTATTATTAAGTTCCTGCCTCAAAGTCTGGCTCGTTTGCGGCGTATCATATCCAGAAATGCTTCAATTCTGGTTTTAATATGCTGGGTTAGATAGAACTCCTGGTTACCTTCAAGGGTCAGCATGGGCAGGCCAAGAGATTCGCGGAAAATAATATCACCGATACCGCGGTGGCAAAAAGCCTGGACATAGTGAATAATACCGTCCAAATGACGTTTCCGGGCCTCTTTCTTTATATCTTTCAGGCGGTCATAAATCGAATAGGGATAGGTGTAACTCGTATATTGTTCGGCCAGCGATTCACCGGGTGAGGGCATCGAAAACTGGTGCTGGATTTCATTAAAGACGACATGAGCCTCATTGTCCTCCAGGTAGTTGAAAAAGTCTGATGCGAAAACCGGCGGCACACCGATATAACCTAGCCGCAGCCAGTTATCCGGATAGGAAAGCCGCTGCCGGCATTCGGCAACCAGTTTATCAAGCTGCCCCGTATAAGTCACGTCGTCACGGTTAAAATCCGAGGAAGACACGAGCCACAGATGGTTCTCATAGCCGGTAACCTGGTTATTACGCCAGGTAAGCTCATCCAGTTTCCAGACAGCCTTGCGGGCGGGCTTAATCCGGGCATTAATTACTTCTGCTGCTTCGATAGTAGTCCCCAGCGATTCAGCCAGGTTCTTCAGAGCCTGATGCATTTTTTCTTTGTCAGGTTTTTCCGGATAAGCGAAGGGGATAACCTTTAGTTTTTTCAGCTTCAGGACCTCCATCAGCATAATGGTATTGGAACAATCGCCGGTGGTCACACATAAAACGGTATCGATTTTCCGGCTGATACAAACACCGTAAATGCCTTTGATCCAGGTACAGGTGTTTAAAGGGAAACCGGCCCGTTCGGCAATGTTTACCAGTTTGTCCGGATTGGGGTCGGTAATAAAAATATTATTCAGGTCCACCGGCTGATAACCGGCAGCCAGCAAGACTTCGATGGGAACGGTAGTCGTAATACCTATCTGTTTCATTTAAGATTGTAGAAAGCCTCTTTACCGGCGTACTTTGCCTTTTTCCCAAGTTCCTCTTCAATGCGAAGAATCCGGTTATATTTGGCGGTACGTTCAGAGCGGCATGGAGCTCCGGATTTTATCATACCCGTGTTCAAACCGACTACCAAATCGGCGATAGTGGTATCTTCGGTCTCGCCGGAACGGTGGCTGACGACAGCAGTCCAGCTGGCCAGTTTCGCCATATTGATAGCATCGATAGTCTCGGTAAGAGTGCCTATCTGGTTAAGTTTTATGAGAATGGAATTGGATGCTTTACGCTCAATTCCCAGTTTCAAGCGGGTGACATTAGTTACATAGAGGTCGTCGCCGACCGTCTGGACTTTTCTCCCTAATCTTTTGGTCAGTAACTGCCATCCATCCCAGTCGTCTTCAGCCATACCGTCCTCAATACTGATAATAGGGTAGTTCCTCGTCCATTTAACATAATAATCCACCATCTCTTCGGAAGTTAGGGTTACTCCTTCTCTGGCTAAGACATATTTACCTTTGCGGTAAAATTCACTGGAGGCAGGGTCGAGGGCGATAAAGCAGTCCTTACCCGGTTTATAGCCCGCTTTTTCAATAGCCAGTAAAATACTCTCAACGGCGTCCTTATTAGAGGGCAGGGAAGGGGCAAAGCCGCCTTCATCACCGACATTGGTATTCAGCTTTTTATCTTTTAATACCTTTTTTAAGGACTGGTAGACTTCGGCACCCATTTGCATAGCATGCTGAAAACTGGCGGCACCCAAGGGCATAATCATAAATTCCTGTAAATCAGTGGAATCGGCGGCGTGTTTACCGCCGTTTAGAATATTCATCATCGGTACGGGTAAGATATATTTTTTTTCATTACCCAGGTACCTATAAAGCGGCAAATTTTTAGACGCAGCGGCAGCATGTGCGACAGCGAGCGAGATGCCCAGTATAGCATTAGCTCCCAGCCTCGATTTATTCGGGGTGCCATCCAGCTCGATGAGTTTGCGGTCAAGTGCCGCCTGGTTTGTGGCGGAAAGACCAATTATAGCTTTTGCGATTTCCTTGTTCACATTAGCAACGGCTTTAAGAACGCCCAGCCCCTTGTAGCGTTTGGCATCGCCGTCTCTTAACTCGACGGCTTCGTATTTGCCGGTACTGGCCCCCGATGGTACCGCCGCGCGTCCGAGCGTACCGTCGGATAATAACACGTCAACTTCGAGTGTCGGGTTACCCCTGGAGTCCAGAATTTCACGGGCGGTTACTTTTTTAATGGTCGGCATTATTCACTCCCTGCGGTATTTATATTAAATTGAAAGCTATATCGACAGCCTTAGCGGGGTTCTTTGTGATAATTATCGAAGGGTCGATATTCTCATTTTTCATTATTTGCCAGGTTTGCAGTCCGATAACCGGAATATGATTTTGCAATGCGTGGCCGATTTCAGATAGAGTGCCGTAAGCCCCACCGACGGCGATGACAGCATGAGCGGATTTAATAATAATAACATTGCGAGCTTGAGACATGCCGGTAACGATAGGGAACAGCACGTAAGGATTAGCTGCCAAACGGCTGTCACCAGGTATAATACCGATAGTCATGCCTCCGGCTTCTACTGCACCCTTGCAAGCGGCTTCCATAACCCCGCCGAGTCCGCCGCAGATAAGTACGGCACCCCGCTTGGCAATTTCTTGCCCGACGGCTTCTGCCAATTCGGCTTCTTCTTTAGTTGCCTGTCCGCTGCCGATAACTGCAATGAATTTCCGGTTTTTCATTTATAACACCCGCAAGATTATAGCATCTCAATACGGTTTCAGGAAAGGATACTTAGCAAAATAGGTTGTGATTTATTGTATTTCTTATTCGTTAGTAGTATATTTGATTTACGTTGATAAAGCGCAGGGTAATATATGAAAAATAATAAAAGAATAAATATCAAGTCACTTTTATTAGTATCTCTTATCATTTGTATGTTAATACTGCTATTCCCGTCCGCAGTGCTAGCCCAGGAGGACAAGGAAAGCCTGTTGTTGAACTTTACTTCAGGTTACTATAACAGTGAGATTAAACCCGGAGAAAGTAAAACGATTTATCTTGAAGTAGAAAATAAAAGTACCACTTCCACGACAGACATACAGTTTTCTTTCAATGCTCCTGACGACTGGATGGTTGAGTTTAACCCCGGAAGTATTGAAGTTATCGAGGCCGGAAATTACGAGGCCGTAGAAGTGACTGTAATGGCACCGGCGAACGTTGAAAAGGGTGATTACTCAATTACCGTTATTGCTGATTCTAGCGCCGGGAGGCGAGTGATAAGTACATATTTTTGGGTGGAGAAAGGGACTAATATTTGGATTTGGGTGGGTGGTGCTTTAGGAATAGTAGTCATCATCTTGTTTGTGTTTATCTACCGGCGTTTTACGAGAGAGTAATTATCTTCTGATTAGAGGGGGGAGGACTTATATGATACAGCGGGTTCACGAACATATTATCAGCGAACTCAATACCAACACGCGAACGGATACAATATTCGTCCTGACAGCGATTATTCTAAATCTTATATCTCTGGGAGTGAATTCAGGTTTAGCTAGCAGTGGAGAACGCGGTACTGCAACAATAGTAATGTTTACCTTCGTGTTTCTCGTTCTCGTCGTTAACTTCGTGGCCGAGATAGGACTGATACGGGGGCGGCAGATGAGAAAGAAGCTTTTAGAAGGACTTTTAAAAATGTATAAAGACCAGGGTGTAGAAGGTTATTATGACGTCTCGTTGCTGAGCGATTATAAGACTAGATACAACTTATTTATGCTGACTGTCCTGGTGACCGGTATCATCGCTATCGTTATCCCGTTTATCATCAGGTAACGTATAGAGAGGGACTTTTACGGCAATGGTCGTGCCCCGGCCCGGTGTGGTGTAGATATTAAGCGTACCGCCGAGTAACTGGGCTCTTTCCTGCATACCGATTAGACCCAGCTTACCGCCGTAGGGTAATTCACCCAGATTATCAGGCATATTAAACCCCTTGCCGTTATCGTTGATAGTAATATTGATGTCTTTTTCTCCAAACGTGATATTTACATCAGCGAACGTCGCGTGGGCATGTTTACCGATATTACGTAAGGCTTCCTGAACAATTCGGAATAGCAATAATTCTGCCTCCTGGGTCAAGCGGCAGCGTTCGCCGGATATTTTAAGACTCGTCTCGATTTTATATTCCGTTTTTAAAGCGTCGGTGACCCATTCCAGCGCCGGTATAAGACCGAGGTGGTCGATAATCGAAGGTCTGAGTTCGCGGCTATAAGCGCGTACTTCATTTAAGATTTCCCTTATTTGCCCGTGGAGGCTCCATAATTCAGTTTTTTCCTGCCGCGAAAATTTATATTTGTTTATAATACTCTCCAGCCGGTGTCCCGAAGCTATCAATTTCTGTGCCGTACTATCATGTAATTCGTGAGAGATACGGTTGCGCTCATCCTCCTGGGCGCGGGTAATTTGCCGTAAATAATAATGCAGGTTTTCCATCATCCGTTTGGTCTCGGTAACATCACGAGCAATGTTCTGAAAAGCTACCGGTTTACCGTCACTATATAATATGTTAGTCCTTACCATAAAAATAGCGTGGCCGCCATCTTTACGGACGATTTTTTGTTCGTAAGGGGTATCGATAGCCTCATATTGCAGTAAACGGTATCTTATATCCTGAGCCAGTTTAAGGCTTTCCGGAGCAAGGATGTATTTAACGTTTATTTTCAGCGTCTCCTCGATAGTCCGGCCGGTGCATTCTGCAGCGGCTTTGTTAACAAGAATGATGTTACCGTCCAAATCATGTACCCATATCGGGTCGAGGGCGCTTTCAAAAAGGTCACGCAGCCTGTTTATCATTTCGTTGTTAGCCATGATTCCTTTCTCAGAGACGGAGATACTTTTATCTTAGGCCAGATAATAGCATAATTCAACTTTACATAATACAATTAGGAGCTTTGACTTAGTTTTGTACTTGCTGGTATGCTATTTTCGTATTATTAATGATATTTTACAATATTAAGGAGAAGAGCATGCTTATTGTAGGTGAAAAAATTAACGGTACGCGTAAATTGGTTGCGAAAGCTATTGCCGAACGCGACGCGGCTTATATAAAAGACCTGGCACTTAAGCAAGTTGAAGGTGGTGTAACCTGGCTGGATGTTAACGCCGGAGTGAGCCCTGCATTAGAAAATGAAGCGTTAATCTGGCTTATCGACACGGTACAGTCGGTAACGGATACGACGCTTTGTCTGGATAGTGCCAATCCGGCCGCTCTGGTGGCCGCTACCAGCCATGTTAAAAAGACCCCGATGATAAACTCAATCTCCGGTGAGGCGAAAAAACTGGCAGAAATTTTACCGCTGGTTAGTCAGAATAAGTGTCCGGTCATCGCTCAGGCACTAGATGATGCTGGTATCCCGAAAGACGTTGCCAGCCGTATGACTATTATCCGCCGCATAATGGAAGAAACCCGCAAGGCAGGTATCGCCGATAACAATGTTTATATAGACCCTCTAGTAATGTCTCTCGCCACTAATACGGAGGCAGGTCTCATTGCTCTGGATACTATTAAAACTATACGGGTGGAATTCCCCGAAGTCCATATCATGCCGGCATTAAGCAATGTCTCTTTCGGATTACCGGCACGTACGGTAGTAAACCAGGCATTCTTAACACTGGCGATTACATCCGGTATGGATTGTGCTATTCTAGACCCGAACGATAAGGGTTTACGCTCAGCAATAATGGCCACCGAAGTTATCATGGGGCGTGATCGGTATTGTATGAATTTCAACCGGGCATTCCGGGCCGGACGGTTATCGGTAGCGCCGAAAGTCTAGCTTCCTTATTACTAACCACCTTTATAAACTCCTCACGAATCTGGTGTTGGCTAAGCGGACTTTTTTCAGTAGTATAAATTATATTACTGAAACTAATCGCCGTTGAGTAATAAATTAAACTTGTTATTCAAAATCTTCATGTAGTTTATGTTCGTATAGACTATTTTGGCCTAATGGTAAAAAGATTATGATGACATTAGTTATTTAAGACCCTCTAAATCATATTATATCGACGCCAGCGTTTTATCCGTGGGTTAATCAATAAATGCTTTAATCTACTTCTGCTGCCGCTTAACGCTCCGGTATTTCCGAACAAATTAAGAACCACATCGCTTGCATAAAAACAGTTGTTTACCAGAGTTTGTTCTGCCATTCTTAACTACTAGAAATGACCCGCATTTAGTGCACTTATTTTAGACATATGAGAAAGGATAATAATTCCCCCGCCTGATTGCAGTCTGTAATTATACCGTTTTATCCTAATTTATTTATAATTAGACCACTATTTAAATAAAGATATATATGATATACTAATATAATTATATGATTTATAATCTATATCAAACCATAATATAATAATAT
The DNA here is from genome assembly GCA_016927955.1 of Dehalococcoidales bacterium. Lineage (GTDB taxonomy): Bacteria > Chloroflexota > Dehalococcoidia > Dehalococcoidales > JAFGLR01 > JAFGLR01. Next base: position 278 of record JAFGLR010000139.1, on the reverse strand, counting down.
TCGGAGGTAATATGACAGACAAATTCGTACAGGCGATTGTCGATATGCAGGAGAAGGAAGCCCTTGCGATGGCACAGCAGATGATTGATAGTGGTGTTTCGGCGATGGAAATACTGGATAAGGGCAGGCAAGCAATGGAAGGCGTCGGCAAGAAGTTCGAAACAGGCGAATACTTCATCTCCGAGTTACTAATGGGCGGTGAGATACTCCGTGAGATTGCGGCGATTGTGAAGCCGAAGATGGGTGCGGTTACCCAGCAGAAGAAGTTGGGCAAGATA
>JAFGLR010000138.1 GCA_016927955.1 Dehalococcoidales bacterium | reverse complement strand
TCCATATCCTTTTTCAAACGGCGGTCAAACAAATCCTCAGGCACGGTTCACCTTACCCGCATTATACATATCATTTATCATTTGTTTTATTGTTTCACGAACGATTTAACTTCTTTAGCCTTGCCGCCTAAAGTTACCCGGTCTTTTTTAACGGCAACCGTTACGATGCCGCCTTCCCGTGAAACCTGACAGCCCACCAGTTTTTTCTTATTCAGAACCGTACTCCAGAAAACGCCGAGATATGAATGTGCCGAGCCGGTCACCGGGTCTTCATCTATCCCTACAGCAGGGGCAAAGAACCGGTTAACGTAATCATAACCCTGACTATCGGATATAGCAGTAACGGAAATGCCACGTGCCTTTACACCTTTCAACTTCTCTAAGTCCGGGTTCATATTTTTAATATCTTCTGCCGAGTCGGTGACAACCAGGTAATCGAACTTCGTTTTACCTAAATATACAGGTTTTACCCCAAGTATTCCTCCAATATCACAATTACACTTTTTAACCGGTACGATTTTTTCGAGTGGAAAATCCATAGAAATTAAACCGGATTTTTGCCTGGCGGTTAAAATTCCGCTATTGGTATTGAAAGATATTACCTTACCGGCAGCCACGTATTGTTTATCCCATAAAATAAAAGCGGCGGCTAAGGTGGCATGACCGCATAAATCCACTTCCGTACCGTTCGGTGTAAACCATCTGAGCCGGAATATGCCATCTTCCGGCGTGACAAAAGCCGTTTCCGAAGCACCGATTTTACGGGCAATATCCTGACAATCGGATTTACGCTTCAATTCCGGCGACACACAAACGCCCGCCGGATTGCCCTCGCAGCCTTCCGCGACAAATGAACGGACTAAATATATTTTGGTTTCGGTTATTTCCTTTTTTAATCTTGCCAACTACGCTGGACTCCTGTATCAATAAACCTTCCGGCACGGTTCAGCTTAATATACATTTAACATTTTGTTATCTAACATTCTACTTTCTCAAGCCAATTCCATTTTTTCGTATATGCCAAATCACTTATGCAATCAGTATTATATTTATCATATTTCCATTGTAACGGATTAGCTATGATATACTCCCTTACCAGGTTCAGTTCATCATCATCCCGGATAACATGTTCATAATAGTTACGCTGCCAGAATAAATATACGGGAATTGAGCGATTTTGTTTATTATAATCCAACCATTTTTTGACGCAGAGCGATTTGAATGCACCGACAATATTTCCTATCGTAGGGGCAGGGCTTGTCCCTGCCCTTTCTTGGGCGACCACGAGGGTCGCCCCTACGGATTTAATAATTATTCCGTGAATATGGTTAGGCATAATAACAAAAGCATCGGTTATTACATCTTGAAATCGCTCGGTTAATGATTCCCATTCACGGGATATTATGTTCCTCAATCCGGGATATTCTTCAAAATATGGTTTCTTTAACCTCGTACAAATCGTGATGAAATAAGCCCCTTCCGAGGTATAATCGTAATCCTTCAATCGAATGGAACGGCGTTTGTGTTGACTCGTTATTGCCACTTTACCCCGGTATCCAGATTTTCTCCTAAACTTATCTATATCTTTTCACTTCAAACCGGTAGAGTTTAATCTCTTCTTTCGAGCTAATACCGGCTTTCTGGCGGCAGATATCGACTTGCTGCTCCGCTGTGTCCACGCCCTCGAGGTCGGGCAGGAGCAAGCCCCGCCGCCACCCGGCTTCCACGATAGCCCCGTACTTTTTCGGGTCGAGCTGTTCGATACTTTCAACAGGTTCCGGTGTCGATAAGACATCGACGCTATAATCCAGGTCTTTCAATTCATCAGCGACTACGGAATCAAACCGCGGGTCGCGCGTCGAAGAACTGATGGCATTAGTAATGATTTCCTTCGCCACGTTATCTTCCGACGGTCCGAAGGTACCGATACATCCCCGGAGTTCGCCCTTCTTATGAATGGAGACAAAGACCCCGGCCTTCTCTTTCATTTCCGGCGTAAGCTCCGGCGGAGGTTCGATAATTTTATCTTCTTTGATATAAGTCTCGACAGTTTGTCTCGCCAGCTTCACGATAGGCGACATTTCCTTGAATAGAATCCCCGCATAACCGACTACCGAATCGAAATCGCCGGTAGTATCGCCGGAGGTCTGGTATTTCACCAGTTCGGCCCGGGTGCCATCCATTTCTTTCATCGCCGCCAGCAAGCTCAAGGCCGGGGCATAACCGCACATGGTGATATTCATTCCCTCAATCCGCTTTGCCAGTTCATATTCATTCAGGTCGAGCATTGCCCGGATAGCCAGTTCGTCTTTTATTTTCGCTTCTTCGTGCGGTTCATAATGGGTCATATCGCTGGAGACCATAATAATGGCGTTACGTTTGGTATCTTTGATAGCTTTAGCGATTTCTTTTCCGATTTGCCGGTGCGCTTCTATATTACTCAGCGTCGTAATAATCGGTACGAACTTAACGTCTTTTTTGAAATACTGTAAAAAGGGCAGTTGCACCTCGACGGAGTGTTCCAGGCGGTGGGCCTCATCATCTTCCCGCAGGAATTTGGAGGTGGCGACCAGCTTTTTGGCCAATTCTCTATCGATATCAACGGCACCGAAGGGCGTCAGCCATTTACCATCGGTCATAATGCTGAAGGGCTTACCGCGGCCGGTATGATTAGGGCCGATGATGATAAAGGTATCGGCCATGTTTATTCTCGATAAACAGGCTCCGACGACCGGGCCGGAAAAAGGATAACCGGCGTGCGGGACTACCATCCCCAGCACGTTCTCTTTTATAGCATTGTCATCGACCATCGTTTTAATCAATGCTTCGAGTTCGGGGGCAGCTTCCGGGTAATACCGCCCGGCCACTACCGGCAAACGTATCATTTCACACCTCCCAACTATTAAAACTCACACCCTGAAGTTCAATTCCGCACCGCAGAATTTACACTTCGAGCCTCTCAGCCCGACAACCTCAGTATCATAACCGTATCTTTTAACCACTTCCCGGCCGCAGGCATAGCAAACCGTATGCTCCTTATAGCCGGGCACATTGCCGAAATAAATAAATTTCAGACCGGCTTTACGCCCGATTTCATACGCCCTCTCCAGCGTTTCGAGGGGCGTCGCCTGCATATCCAGCATCCGGTACTGGGGATAAGACCTGGTGATATGCCAGGGGGTAAGCTCGCCCAGCTTATCGTGAATCCAGCGGGCAATTCCTGTTAGTTGCGTTTCATCGTCGTTCATGTCGGGAAGAATATTGGTAACCACTTCAACGTGCATATACCACTTATTTTTCGCCCGCTCGGCGACTTCCAGAATACCTTCCCAATGCGTGATTTTCGCCAGGTCGCGGTAAAGCTTATCGTTAAAGCCTTTCAGGTCTACCCGCCAGGCATCCAGGTAAGGCCCGATAATATCCAGGGCTTCCGGTGTCAGATAGCCGTTGGTAACGTAAGCGGTATAAAGATTATTTTTCTTTGCCAGTTTTGCCGAGTCCAGGGTGTATTCGAACCACACGGAAGGCTCGTTATAGGTCCAGGCGATTCCCCGGCAGCCCTGCCGCTTCGCCTCCTCGATAGCTGCCTCGGGTAATATTTCCCTTGAGTCCCTCCAGGATTCTTCGCCGTCCGGACAGGAGATTTGCCAGTTCTGGCAGTGCTGACAGTGAAAATTACAGCCCCAGCTACCCAGTGAATATACCGACGTACCGGGATAAAAGTGAAACAGCGGCTTCTTTTCGATGGGGTCGACAGCGACGGAGGACACCTGGGCATAATTCATATTGTAGAGGATGCCGTTCTGGTTCCGGTACATCCGGCATACTCCGGAGTGGCCCGGATTAATGACGCAACGCCATTGGCAGATATTGCATCTTACTCTGCCGTTATCTAGTTTCTCAAACAATAAGGCTGGCTGCATCGTCCGACTTCGCATTGTCTAACTATTATAACATCCTGTGTTAAAACTCTAAATCCCGCCGCAAAAACAATGTTTTATATGCTCTCTTATATCACGAATTAAATCGGAAAATAATTGACTTACCTGATGATATATGATAATATGAACATTGAGTAATATAAGGAGTAACCAAGTTGGAATATTCGGAAAAAGCCGCCATCTACCGCCTGCACGCTGATTTCTGTAAAACCCTTTCGGATGCAAACCGGCTGCTTATTATTAACGAATTATCCAATGGTGAAGTATCCGTCAATGAGTTAGCCCGCAAACTGGAATTAAGGCAATCTAACGTATCCAAGCATCTGGCGGTAATGCGGGAACGCGGTCTGGTCACGACCCGCCGGGAAGGCTCCACGATTTATTACAGCTTGAGCGATGCCCGGATTTCCAAGGCCATCGGCTTATTACGGGAAGTACAGACCGACCAGTTTGAGAAGCAACGTTTACTGGCTCACGGGGTACGTGAATTTGCCACCGGGAAATGAGGAGGAAGAGCAATGCCTATTTACGAATACGAATGCATGGAATGCGGTGAAAAGTTCGAAAAATTTTGCCGTTTGAATGAAGATAAAGATACGGAAAAGAAGCTTACCTGCCCGAAATGTACTTCGGAGAAGGTGACGCGAGTTTATTCTACATTCGGTACGGCTTCATCATCCTGTGGCAGCTCACAGGAGAACCACAGTTTTGGCTGAGCGTAAAGTCCGGAGCGGGGCGCTCCTGAAGGATATAAATAATGCCGAGTAAAATGGCACTGGTGGACTTCGGTAAATGTAACCCGGATATGTGTGAGAGCGGTATTTGCGCGGCGGTCGAAGCCTGTCCGCATAAGTTACTGAAGCAGGAAGTACCCGGCGATATACCGATGACTAATCCTTCGCTTTGCCGGGGTTGCGGCACCTGTGCCCAGGCCTGTCCGGCTAAAGCAATAAAAATTGTAACCCAATAGTTTGACAAATCCGAAAAACAATATAAATAATATAATTAAAACAAGGAGGGCAGTATTATGGGTTGAGGACCGAGCAGGGAGTTCATGAAAGAACTCGAGGAATTAAGAGAAAAAGCAAGGAGAGAACGCGAGGCGGAGGAGGCGGCAAAAAAGAACCAGAAATCTGAAAAAAAGAAGGGGTAGCTTGCACGGGTATCAGGTATTTTAATCCTGGTTTTGTTTGGAATTTGTAACTCAGGACTTATTTCGGATTCCGGGCGTAGCATTTCGGGTTTTTACTCATGGGGAGAGGTTGATTACCTCTCCCTTTTGTTTCACCCTGATACCTTACGGTAAAATAGAGGTGTATCCTTCATAAAAGAGAGGTAGATAGCATGCTGCTCAACGAGTTCGAATCTAAAGAAATGCTCCGTAAAGCGGGCATAACGGTTATCGATACCAGATTGGTCAGTTCCCAAAAGGCTGCTATCGATACAGCAAAACAAATCGGTTTCCCGGTCGTGATGAAAATAGTCTCACCGGATATCAGCCACAAAAGCGATGTCGGCGGGGTCAGGCTCGGCCTGACTAACGCTGCACAAGTCGGTAAAGCCTACCGGGAAATCATCAATTCGGTTAAAGCTAAAGTGCCCAACGCAAAGATTACCGGCGTCACCGTACAGGCGATGGCCGGTGCCGGTGTCGAAGTCATTATAGGTATGAGCAAAGACGCCCAATTCGGGCCGGTAATGATGTTCGGGCTGGGAGGCATTCTCGTAGAAGTACTCAAAGATGTTTCTTTCCGGCTAATCCCGCTGGAACGTAAAGATGCGGCCGAAATGATAAGGGAAATCAAAGGTTACGCCCTGTTACAGGGTGTCCGCGGGCAGCCGCCGGCAGACATTGCGGCGCTGGAAAAGCTTATGGTAAAAGTATCGGTTTTTATCGATAAGAACCCACAGATAAAAGAACTCGACCTAAATCCTGTGATTGCTACTAAAGACGGTGTTATTGCCGTAGACGCGCGTATCGTTCTGGAGTAGTATTTTTGGAATACCGGAATCAAAAAATTATCCTCGGCAGAAAAAACCTGCTAACGTTCATCCGGATGCTGGCGAACGGGAAATTTCTTATTCCAACCTTCCAGCGCCATTTTGTCTGGGATCCCCAACATATCAGTAAGCTCTGGGAAAGCATCTATTTGAATTATCCTATCGGCAGCATTATCTACTGGCGGACACCGCTCCGGCTGAAGATTCACCGCCGGTTGGGGGGATTTCATATACTGCAGGGCGATAGCAAAAGCCGGTTTCACTCTTACGTTCTGGACGGTCAGCAACGTGCCACCTCTCTCTTTATCGCTTTTTTCGGCGGCAAGGGACAGGTAAAAGACCGGAGAGATTTCAACTATACACTGTATTTCGATTTGGTAAAACGCAATTTTTTCTTTGAAAATGAGCTTTACCGCCGCCGCTGGGATACTTCCGATGAATTTCTCATCCGCCTGCGGGACGTGCCGGACCTGCCTGTCGGCTATACTAAGCGTCTTGCTTCTGTAAAAGGCTTCAACAGGAAAATCGGCGCTAACTTCAATCAACTACAGCTTATGTTTAAGCAGTATGAAGTGCCGCTTATCTGCCTGCGGGGCTTCGATATCGCCGGGGTCTGCGATGTTTTCGAACGGATGAACCAGGCCGGTATAAAACTGGAAAATATGGATATTATTATCGCCCGGAATTTCCACGATAATCCCACTATTATCGAAGAGGACTTTCCCGAGTAATTATCTGCTGCTCGGTATTTTGAAATATTATCTATCTGTTCCCCCTAAATACATGTTACTCCCGGATAAGCAATGCCCATTATCGAAGCGTAGCCCTGCAAAAAAGAGACCGTATAATCATTAACGGTGCTAATTTTAGAACAGGTGCTCCAAAAAGGGTATGTTGTTGTCCAGTGAAAATGTCACCCTTAATGTTCTGAGAATTTGTCACCCCCCTACTTATCAATAAATATTCTATATTTACT
>JAFGLR010000137.1 GCA_016927955.1 Dehalococcoidales bacterium | reverse complement strand
GCTAAAAGTCTCCGGCTGAAATTACCCCACTTTACTTTAATCGGTGCCACTACTCGTTTTGCTTTATTAAGTGCCCCGTTGCGCGACCGTTTCGGTAATGTTTACCGTTTAGATTTTTATGACAATGAAAGTATTGAGACTTTACTCATTCGTTCGGCCAGGATACTGAATGTAAAAGCGGAAACGGGAGGGCTAAAGGAAATCGCCTGTCGTGCCCGCGGCACTCCCCGGGTGGCCAATCGCTTACTCAAACGTGTTCGGGATTACGCTCAGGTTATGAGTGATGGTGTCGTAACCGAACAAATAGCAGCCGAAGCATTGGGTAAATTGGAAGTGGATGTAATCGGACTGGATGAAATAGACCGTAAATTATTAGTTACGATAATTGAGAAATTCAACGGCGGGCCGGTCGGTCTGGAGACACTTGCAGCTTCTATCAGTGAAGAACCCGATACGATTATGGATATTTACGAATCGTATCTGTTGCAGCTTGGTTTTCTGGAACGGACACCGCGTGGACGTTTAGCTACGCAATTGGCCTATAAGCATCTGGGGATTCATTACCGTAAAAACTCTCCGCAGCAACCCTTGCTTTAATAAGAGACTGATGTCAGAATCTATTTTACTTCACGCTTGCTGTGCTCATTGTACAGCCTATCCGGTAGAATACTGGCGGCAGCAGGGATATGAAGTGACTGCTTTCTGGTATAACCCGAATATTCATCCGTTTACCGAACACCAGAACCGCTTCGAAGCCATGAAGAAACTATCCCAAGAAATGAAATTTCCGCTCATCGTCGTCGATGGTTATGATATGCCGGCATATTTCCGTGCGGTGGCGGGTAATGAGGAAGACCGCTGCCGGTATTGTTTTCGATTACGTCTTTCTAAAGCGGCTCAGGTAGCCAAAGAAAACAGTATTGCTAACTTTACCACTACTCTGCTTATCAGTCCGCACCAGAAACATGAATTGATTAATGAGGTTGGTGATAGAATCGCCGCCGAAAGCGGTGTGGCATTTTTATATGCCGATTTAAGAAAAAGATATTCTGATAGTCGTCATATCACTAAACCGATGGATTTATACCGCCAGCAGTACTGCGGCTGTCTTTATAGCGAGTGGGAAAGGTATCAGCAATAAATCGAATAAACACAATGTTGCTGTGTCGGCCAAAAATAGATATCCCCCGGCTATGCCGGGGGATATCTATTTTACGCCTGTATAGCCTGAATCTAATATTCGCTGGAAACGAAGCTTTGAATCTCAGCATAAGAGAAAACGGGGCCATCACGGCAAACGAACAGAGGTCCGATATTACACCGGCCGCATTTTCCGATACCGCATTTCATCCGTTTTTCCAGTGTGGTTATCATTTGTGCCGGTGTGAAGCCTAGCTTGGCTAAAGCCGGGAAAGTAAAACGTATCATAACCGGAGGGCCACAGACTATTGCCACCGAATTCTGAGGTGACGGAGCTACTTCACCCAATACATTCGGTACCATACCTACCTTGCCTGTCCATCCTTCGAACGGTCTATCGATGGTAGTTACCATATTTACCGAGCTATCTTTGTCCCATGACTCTAAATCGTATTTGAAACAAAGGTCGCCCGGCGTTCGGGCACCGTATATTATGTCAACATTTTCATACTGGCTGCGGTTATCGATAACGTTCCAAATTAAGGAACGTAACGGTGCCAATCCGATACCGCCACCAACAAAGACTAGGTTTTTCCCTTTCAGTAAATCTAGCGGAAAGCTGTTACCGTAAGGCCCGCGGAAACCGATTTCGGCACCGACGCCGAGACGGTGTAATGCGTTAGTTACCTTGCCTACCCGGTTAACGGCGAATTCTAGATGGTCGCGGCGGGTCGGACTGGAAGAAATACAAAAGGTTGCTTCTCCGACCCCGAAAACACTGTATTGAGCGAACTGTCCGGACTCAAAAGTGAATTCCTGGCGTAATTTTTCATCTTTTAAATTGAAATGGAACGTTCTTACCTGAGGCGTTTCATCAATAATCTTCTCAATGACGGCAACATGAGGCACGTAGACGTTCTGTGCGAAGAACTTTTTTCTCTGGCTAATGTCAGCTATGGTCATTTCTTCTCCACCAGCTCTTTTTCCGGTATGTTATTTAATACCTGGGTAATATCCCAATTGACCGGGCAAAGACGGATACACCGTCCACAACCGGTACAGGCAATTTTATTATCGTAACTCATCGGGAAAAAGGCGTATTTATGGCAGACTTTTTGCCGGACCCTACGCCATTTCTCTTCCCGGGGATTTTCCATCGGCATCCGCGTGTAAGTAGAAAATTGGCAGCTGTCCCAGCAGCGTACCCGCTTGCTCTTGCCCTTTTCCGTTTCGTCGATGATATCAAAACAAAAACAGGTAGGACAAAGGAAAGTACAGATACCGCAGCTTACGCATTTGGTACTGATTTCTTCCCAGTACTCTTTATCCTCAAAATTAGCCTGTAGTTTTTTAACTGCTTCTTTAGCTTTAACCTGGCGGGTCACTTTCTGGCAGGCCGCTTCGACAGATGCTACGGCTTTAGCCTGGTCGGCTTCGTTGGCCGTTTCAAGACCGCTGGTCTTGGCTAATAATGCTTTACCTTTATCCGTTACGGCTTCAACGAAATAATAGTCGCCGGTGTCGGTAAGCATAATATCCACGTTCTTACTATCTGCCGGACTGCTATCCAACGAAGTACAGAAACAGGTATCATAAGGTTTCGTGCAGGCTAAACCAACTAGAATAGCGTTCTGGCGTTTCTCTAGATAATACGGGTCTTCGTACCCTTCTTTGAAGGCTATGTCTAATAAGGCTAGTGCTGCCGCATCACACGGTCTTATGCCAAAAACCAGTTTCTTGTCGTTTACCGGCCCCGGAGTTTCGAGATGGTAGCCTTCTTTATCCTTGGCATAGTGGAACATCTCTTCGATGAGAGGGAAAAATATATTTTTAGCCGGAATTCTGGTATTGCGATACCAGTCTAAGAAACTCGTGTCTTTGCCATCCCACTTTTTCATCTCCGTGGTGTCTTTTTCCGAAGTGGGAACGTAAACACTGTATTCCTTCGCCCATTGCTCCAGATATTTACCGATATCTTTTTTGTTTATTTTATTAGCCATCTATCGAATCATTTCCTCAGCTTCGTTTTGTTCGTAAGAAGCCATTAAAGGTTGTTCGTTTATATCATTTCCCGCTTTAAAGTGGAATGTTTCATCGACGATGTCGTACATCTTCTTACTCAAGCTTCTTAACGGAATACCAACCGGACAAGCCCTCTCACAGTTTCCGCAATCCGTGCATCTGCCGGCAACGTGCATATTTCGAATAGTCTGGAACATCAAGTTATCCTGCCAGTTAGGTACCGATTCTATCCATTGCGGTTCGGTTTCTTCAACAAAACACCGCTCGCAATAGCAGGCCGGACAAACGTTACGGCAAGCATAACAACGGGTACACTTTTGCATTTGCTCTTTCCAGAATTCGTACCGCTGTTCCGGAGTCATCTTCTCTAAATCGGTGATATTTGCCTGGCCGGCGGCTTTATCCGTTGGCGGTGAACTGGGTTCGCCCAGGAGAATGTCGTATTCTTTAGGGGTCGGCGTTTCACAACTGAGACAATGAGCATACAGTACGTCTTTCAAGGTAAAGTCCTTCTTGTCTTTACCGGCGGTGACGATGATTTTATCACCTTCACGAGTAATATCATCAATTTCATCACGCTCTTTACCCATCAGTTGCTGAATATTATTTATATCGATTAGTCCCTCGCATGGAACACCGATAATAATAATATTTTCACGGGCTACTTTATGGTCCTGAATCAGACTGACGATAGAGCGGCTGTCACAACCTTTAGCCACAATAGCTGCTTTACCTTTTAGCGGAATCAGTTGTTTTGCCAGGTTGTTGGTAATAAAATGATTGACTGTCAGACGGGCGATATCTTTCTTGTCCGTAATAACAAGCGGTGTGGTGGCAAATTTTACCGTACCAGGCTCAAAACCGATAATGTACTGGACTTTTCCCTGCTCTAATAAATTCCCGGCTTCACTCTGGAGTTTTTCCTGCTGCTTTTTATTCATAACTATTGGAATAGCCGGTTAGGACCGACTTCCTTTACCTCTTTCGTAACATCTTCAGCAAGTTGAGCGAATTTAACGGCTTCCGACGCGGAACACCAGGCGGCCTGGACGCGTTCCGGCTCGATGCCTATGTATTCGAGCAATTGCTTGGTAAGTACTATGCGGCGACGGGCTCTATAGTTGCCTGTTTGGTAATGGCAGTCTCCCGGGTGGCAACCTGAAACGAGTACACCATCATAGCCCATGCGAAGTCCTTTAAGAATAAAAAGCGGGTCGATACGTCCGGAGCAGGGGATTTTCATTATCCGCACGTTGGCAGGGTATTTCTTTCTGCTGGTTCCTGCCAGGTCGGCGCCTGCATAGCTACACCATTTACACAAAAACCCAAGGATTTGAGGTTCCCATTCAGATTTGTTTTGTTCCACTTTGACCTCAGCGAAATTATATTTGTGAATAAATTATACTAAATTCAAGCTTGAGACACAATTTAGATTTTTGTATATCGAAGACATAGCGAAATTACGCCGCAAACAATTCAAATAGTATTATATATATTTAACAACAAGTAGCCCCTTGATGCAAGAAATTGAAATTCAGGCCAAAACGTGATAATCTTAAATTCAGACTAATTATAATGGAGTTATTATAGTGGGCCGAAAACAAGAAAAAGCCGAACAGCGCAAAGCATATAAAGAAATGTTTAAAAAGATGAAGCATGGTCATGGCGGTCGTTCTATTCGTAAGAAGGATGAAGCCGCTCTCGGTAAGTAAAAGTAATTTAACTAGTTGGCGGGTTTTTTGCTTCAGCTGTAAACGTTATTAATTAAAAAAAGGTGATTGCTGCGTGAGTAAACGAGGCAATCACCCTTTTATTTGCTTATAACTAATCGGCAAGCTTGTTGTTATTAATTATCCTTATCGGTATGTTTTTGCACGGTTAATTCCAGATTGTTTTGGCCGGTAACAATAATACGTTCTCCTTTTTCGATAATTTCCCCTTCTGATTTAACCGACCATAACTCCCCTTTGATTTTTACCATTCCTTTTGGGGCAATGGTGCGCACGACTATCCCCTGTGTGTTAATCATATCGGTAAATCCGGCTAAAGGTTTTTTCTTCATTACTTTGCCGCCTACGAAGTATAGTAGTATTGCAAAAATAACCCAGATTAACGCGATACCTATTACCAGACTAAGCGGCAGGTAAATCCCGAAATAGGGTAAACCGAAAAGCAGCAGGAGCAATATTAATATATCGTCCAGCAATGTGGTAACGATAGCTACAATTAACCGTATGTTAATCACGGATATATTATAGCAGTTATCATTCGTTTGCTGATATTGAAAGTTGAATGGTATAATTCAACTCAAAATAGCCTGAGAGGTAGAACGTGTTAAGTCGTGAGGAAGTATTACATATCGCCAGGTTAGCTCGGCTAGCCGTGTCCAATGAAGAAGTGGAAAAGTCTCGTGTCCAGCTTTCCGATATTCTGGAACACTTTGAGGAATTGAAAAAACTGGATACGGCACAGATTCAGCCAACCGCTCAGTCTATTCCGTTAGAAAATGTTATGCGTGATGATGTAATCGTACCCTCTTTGCCACCGGATGATATACTCGCGAATGCCCCGCATCGGGAAGATAACTCATTCCGTGTCCGGGCAGTCCTGGAAGAATAAGCGATTAGATTCGGAGGAAATCATTGCAACTACACCAATTGACCATCCACGAGGCACACGACCTCTTGAAAAATAAAATAATAAGTTCCGTTGAATTAACTCAAGCGGTAATTGACCGTATCCATCAGGTCGATGCTAAGGTAAAAGCGTTCGTTACCATTACAGAAGAAGCGGCTTTACAACAGGCAGAACAGGCGGACGAACAAATAGCCTCCGGTAAAATAAACTCGTTAACCGGCGTTCCGGTCTTGATTAAAGATAATATGTGTACCAAAGGGGTTTTAACCACTTGTTCTTCGAAGATGTTGCATAATTTCAAGCCGCCTTATAACGCCACGGTTGTCAGTAAACTTAAAGATTGCGGTATGGTGATGGTCGGTAAGGCTAATATGGACGAGTTTGCGATGGGCTCCTCTACGGAAAACTCGGCTGTCCATGTAACTCATAATCCTTGGGATACCGAAAGAGTCCCCGGGGGCAGCAGCGGCGGTTCGGCAGCAGCCGTAGCAGCCGATGAGTGCATTTACGCTCTAGGCTCCGATACCGGTGGTAGTATACGCCAGCCGGCGGGTTTTTGCAGTGTTATCGGCTTAAAGCCCACCTATGGCCGGGTTAGCCGGTATGGCCTGGTCGCCTTCGCCAGTTCCCTAGACCAAATAGGGCCGTTAACTAAAGATGTTACCGATTGTGCACTGGTAATGAATGCCATTGCGGGATATGACCCCAGCGATTCCACGTCTGTGGCTAATCCAGTACCGGATTATACTAAATCTTTAGTCCCTGAACTTAAGGGATTGCGTATAGGAGTCCCAAAGGAATATTTTGTTAAGGGTATGCAGCCTGAGGTAGAAAAGACAGTACGGACCGCTATAAATAAGATAGAAGAACTCGGAGCCAAAGTAGATTGGGACGTCTCGTTACCGACAACACCATACGCTCTCGCGGTATATTATATTATCGCACCCTCCGAAGCTTCAGCGAATCTGTCCAGGTATGATGGAGTTAAATACGGTTACTCTTATGAAGGCCCCGGCTCAATGTGGGATGTTATGGAAAAAACCCGCCAGTTCGGTTTCGGGCCGGAAGTAAAACGGAGGATTATGCTGGGCACTTATGCACTTTCCTCGGGATATTATGATGCTTATTACTTAAAGGCTCAACGTGTTCGTACACTCATTCGTCACGAATTCGATAAAGCTTTCGAAAAATATGATGCGTTGCTTACGCCCACATCTCCTACCGTCCCTTTCAAAATCGGTGAGAAAACCGATAGTCCGTTACAGATGTACCTCAGCGATGTTTGTACTCTGCCGGTTAATATTGCGGGTTTACCCGGTATATCGATTCCCGCCGGTTTTGCCGGTAATTTACCCGTAGGTATGCAAATTATCAGCAGACCTTTTAATGAAGAAATTATATTTAAAATTGCTTATACGTATGAGCAGGTAACGGGCTGGCAGAAACAGAAGCCTGATATCTAAACGAGGATATCGTCTTGTCCTATAAAATACGTTTGATGCGGCGGGAAGACGTCGACCAGGTGGTTGAAATAGATAAAGAGGCTTTCCCGACCCAGTGGCCGCCGACTAACTACCGCAATGAATTACAGAACAAACTCGCGCATTACATTATCGTTTATCAAGAAGGAAACACGGATAATACCAAATCTTCTCCAACCAGTCGTTTTTCCAGTATCCTCAAATGGCTAAGCGGTAACCGGACATTACACGAGGCAGTCAATGAAGAATATATCGTTGGTTTTGCCGGTTGCTGGTTTATGGCTGACGAAAACCATATCACAGAAATCGCCGTCCGTGAGTCCTATAGGAGACAGGGTATCGGACTACTGATGCTTATCAACCTTATTGAAATGGGCATCGATTTTAACACTATTTTGGCCACGCTGGAAGTGAGGGTCTCTAATATTTCGGCTCAAAAACTATATGAAAAACTCGGTTTTGAAGTGGTTGGTTCCCGTAAAAGGTACTATACCGATAACCACGAGGATGCCTTGATTATGACTAATAATAATATCAAGTCCCCGGATTTTCAAATGACCTTGAATCGGTTCAAAATGAATCTAATGCAGCGATGGGGAATATCATATTTCCCGGTAATCGATACGGAAGCTAATCGTAGGTATTAATATCGCTTTTAATCGGCTTTTCTCGAGATATTCTATTACCATTGAATTAATCAGCAAACTGGGTAAGAGATATTTACCGGAATTGCTGCTCTCTTAGCAAATCCATATTATCTTTGCTATAATTAAATCCATAAATCACCCGTGTTTTTTGGGGAGAAATCAAATGGAAAAAGAGATTCTAAAAGTCCTGGAAAGTGATGCCCGCCTTTCGGCAAAACAGGTTGCTAAAATTACCGGTCATCCGGAGGCAAAAGTAGCGCGGATTATTAAAAAATCCGAAAACGAAGGAACCATATTAAAGTACAAGACGATTATTAATTGGGAAAAATTCGAAAACGATCAGGTTTGGGCACTCATCGAAGTTAAAATAGCCCCCCAGCGCGATGTTGGTTTCGATTCTATTGCGGAGAAAATTTATCTCTTCCCCCAAACGCGCACCGTATATCTTGTATCCGGGACCTATGATTTACTATGTATCGTTACCGGTAAAACTATGCAGGAAGTAGCCAATTTTGTTTCCCAAAAATTAGCCCCTGTGGAAGGAGTCTTAGGCACAGTTACCCATTTTATGTTGAAGCGTTATAAAGAAGACGGGGAAATCCTTACAGGCGGTAAGGAGAAAAAACGTCAACCTCTCGTTTTGTAACACAAGACAACTATATTTAAGGAACACTTATGAAAAATATCAACGAACACCAAAAGACCGATTGTACAAAATATGTTTCCGGCCGTGCTACCCTTATTGCTCCCTCCGGTATCCGTAAATTTTTCGATTTACTCTCCGGTATGGAGGGTGTAATCTCTCTCGGTGTAGGGGAGCCTGACTATACTACTCCCTGGCATATCCGCGAATCGGCTATTCACTCTATCGAAAAAGGGATGACGATGTACACCTCTAATTCCGGTATGCCGGAATTGAGACAGGCGTTAGCCGGATTTCTCGCAAACAAATATAACCTGAAATACGACTCGCATAGTGAAATATTGATTACGGTGGGCGTGAGTGAAGCCCTTGATTTAGCGATGCGGGCAATTCTGAATCCCGGTGATGAAGTTATAATGGCTGACCCACATTATGTAGCCTATGATGCCAGTGTTATGCTGGCTGAGGGTGTTCCGGTACTGGTACCTACTTATGAATCTAATAATTTTGAAATTACCGCTGCGGATATCGAAAAGAAGATAACCAAGCGGACGAAAGCTATTTTACTTGGTTATCCGTCGAATCCTACGGGGGCGGTTTTGGAGAAAAAACAACTGGAACAGATTGCCGAAGTTGCCCGGCGTCATAAATTACTGGTTATCTCAGATGAGATTTATTCCCGGCTGGTTTATGGCGTTGAACATACCTGTTTTGCCACGCTCCCCGGGATGAAAGAACAGACTTTATTCCTGAGTGGGTTTTCTAAGGCTTATGCGATGACTGGCTGGCGTGTCGGTTATGCCGCAGGTAATAAAGAGATTATCGGAGCAATGACTAAGATACATCAATATACGATTATGAGTGCTCCGACTATGGCTCAGGTCGCTGCCCTGGAAGCCCTGAAATCCGGTGAAAAAGATATTGAGGAAATGGTTGCTGACTATGACCGACGCCGTAAGTTCATTGTTAAAGGTTTGCGAGAAATCGGGTTACCCTGTTTCGAGCCGCGTGGAGCCTTCTATGCTTTTCCTTCGATTAAGAGTACCGGTATGACCTCCGGAGAATTTTCGGAAAAACTGTTAATGGAAGAAAAGGTAGCGGTTGTTCACGGTACTGCTTTCGGGCCGAGTGGCGAAGGCTATGTCAGATGCTGCTATGCAACTTCTATGTCCGACCTTGAAGAAGCTCTGGTCAGAATGCGTCGCTTTCTGGAAAAGCACCGTAAATAATATTCCGGATTTAATTAATTACTATCAGGAATTTGCGACATGGTAAAAAACGAGCCCTGCACTTTGCATGTCCGTATTCAGCCCGGCGCGTCACAAAATAAAGTCGTTAGTTACGAAAATGGTGTTTTGAAGTTGAGAATTGCGGCTCCGCCCGTAGAAGGTAAAGCAAACCGTAAAACTATTGAATTTCTTGCCGACCTTCTCAATGTGCCCCCCAGTACTATTAAGATAAAAACCGGACTGACCGGAAAACAAAAGACGGTGATTATCAGCTCATTATCTGCGGAAAGGCTTAATGGATTACTCCCGGATTTGGCCAAATAATATGTCTCTAAATATTATTGATACTCATGCTCATCTTGATATGCCCCAATTCGATAGCGACCGTGAAGCGGTAATAAAGAGAGCCGTTGCGGCAGGGGTTTCTCGTATTATTACTAACGGTATCGACCTTGAATCTTCCCGAGAAGCGATTAAACTGGCAGAACGGTATTCTTCCGTTTACGCTACGGTAGGTTTTCATCCTCAGGATGCCGGGAAAATGCAGCCCGGAGATATAGATAAACTGGCCGGATTAGCCAAAAACACGCGCGTCGTAGCAATTGGCGAGATCGGATTGGACTATTACCGGGAAAAGACCCCGCGTAATGTTCAACTGCCGGTATTAAAGCAGTTACTCGGGTTATCGGTTGATTTAAACCTCCCGGTAGTTATCCATGCTCGCCACGCCGACCGAGATATGATGGAGATATTGAAAGAGTGGGTGCTATCCCGTAATACAATTCCAGAAAATATCGGAGTAGTCCATTGCTTCAGTGGTGACATAGTTACCGCAAAGCGTTATCTCGACCTGGGTTTTTACCTAGGCTTCGATGCATATATCGGTTACCCGTCTTCACGTATAGCTGATGTCATTAAAAATATACAAATCGATAGACTATTGATTGAGACCGACTGTCCTTTTTTACCGCCGCAGAGTCACCGCGGCAAACGGAATGAGCCATCTTATTTACCGCTAACATTAGGTACCATGGCCAGCATAAGGGGTGAATTACCGGAAAGACTCGCACAACAAACATCAGAAAATGCTTTACGTCTGTTTCCCAGGATTAATTAAAGCTTTTCCCCACGTAAAAACTAAGTAAACTATAGCGTCAAATTAGGTAGCTCTCCCAATCGGCTTGGTTTACTTGGCGCGGTATTAAATTAGTTAATCATGCACATTTGGGTCTCAATTGAGTGAGTAGTATGATAACGACAATAGTACTGCTGGACGATTATGATATAAACAACAGGGTTACGGAAATTAGTGGTTACTAGTAACCTTTTTACTACTGATAAGGGACGAAATAATGCCTCCGATACATAACACAGCAGAGACTATGAAAATAACCCTGATGCTCAATAAAAATGCAGGGTAGTATTCAACAGTAATCTGTTGATGCCCGATAAAGATAGTAAACAGGAGGGTAATTATACCCAGGCTTAACATTTGTCCCATTGTACGCATTGTCCCGATGACCGCGTTGGCTACACCGTAATACTTCTTGTCAACCGAACTTATTATGGCATTGGAATTTGGTGAGGCAAATGCTCCGGCTCCCAGGCCGATAACTATCTGGCTGATAATAATATAGATAATTGATGTGTTACTATTTAACATAGCGAACATGCCAAGACCGATTGTAGTTAAAACCATACCGGCTGAAGAAATATATTGTGGCCTGACTTTATCCGAGAGACGTCCGGCCAGTGGGGCAATAACAACCTGTACCGCCGGTTGGAACAGTAGAAGCATACCTGTATAACTCGGATCGAACCCCTTGATATACTGAAGGTAAAGGCTGAGTAACATAAGTATCGCAAAAATAGCCATATAATTAAGAAGCGTGGCTATATTGGAAAAAGCGAATACGCGGTTATGACGGAAAAGGTTAATGTCTATTACGGGGCTTCTAACTTTCAATTCCCATAAAACAAACAATATCAGGAGAACCAGCCCGGCTAGTAATATCACGATTCCGGATACTTCCGGAAGGATAGAGATACCATAAACAATGGCAATTAGTGCAACACCGAATATTATCGAGCCGATAATATCGAATTTTTCTCCCTTTGCTTCAGTCCATTCGTCCTTAATTTTCAATATTACGGCCGTAATTATAACTAGAGCAAAAAGGGCACACATGTAGAAGATACTCCGCCAACCGAGATATTGGGTCATCAAACCGCCGATTACCGGGGCTAAGGACAAGCCAGCATAAACAGCGGCTACGTTAATACCCAGTACTTTACCTCTTTCATTGGCCGGGTAAACAGAAACCAGAATCGCAGGATATGTAGCGGCTGCCATACCGGTACCTATACCCTGAAAAACGCGCGCGATAATAAGGACGGTGTAACTAGGGGCTAGAGCGGCAATCAGGAAAGAGACAAACTGAACAATAGTACCGTAAATAAAAAATTTACGGCGACCGTAGATATCGGCAAGTCTGCCAGTCGGTACTAGAGCGATACCGGTTGCTAAAGTATTGGCGGTTACTATCCAGCTGAGTAATACGGCATTAAGCGAGAATTCATTACTAATAGTTGGCAAGGCGACATTAACGCTTGCCATAGAGAACGGCATTATAAATGCCGCTATGCTGGTTACAATTAAAACAACAGTTTTATTGGTAGCTTTGTGTTCTTTAGTTAAAGCCATATATCCATAGTGACCATATATAATACGCGGTTGGTATAATGCTACAACATATACGGACGGAAAGACAAACTCGTAATGATGTGTTTACCGGCGTATAATTATTTCGGATTACAAAATAGATTATACCGAGTAAAGCTCTTAATATATGGTCTCAATAATAACCCTGCTATGCGTCTTCGTACTCATCGGCGTTCGGCAAATCGGTAGATTCCGGTTTCAAATTTGGCAAATAATGTTGCTCGGTGCAATCGTGGTACTGGCATCCGGTCAGATTACACCCCTTAACGCACTCAAATCCATCGATGTCGATGTTATGCTTTTCCTTTTTGGTATGTTCATCGTCGGTCAGGCTCTCGAGGAAAGCGGCTACCTCTCTCACTTAGCTTACCGGTTATTCGGCAAGACACGGTCACTGGACAGCCTGGTCCTAGCGATTATATTCAGCGTGGGACTACTCTCCGCTTTTTTGATGAACGATACCATAGCTATTATCGGTACTCCGGTAATGCTCCGATTTGCTGTTAAAACAGGCACCAGGCCCAAGTTGTTGTTGCTCGTACTGGCATTTTCGGTAACTATCGGCAGCGTGATGAGCCCTATCGGTAACCCTCAGAATCTCTTAGTGGCTATCAACAGCGAAATCCAAAACCCATTCGTGACATTTTTACGTTATTTAGCAGTCCCGACGCTAATAAACCTGTTTCTGACTTATCTTATCGTGCGGTTATTTTACCGGAGAGATTTCGCAGCGAAAACTCCGCTGAATCATGCCTCAGAAACTATAACTGATACGAAACTGGCAAACCTCACCAGAATATCGTTAATCATTATTCTGGTGCTGGTTATCATTAAAATCAGTATCGTATTATTGGGTTATAACATCGATTTCAGGTTAACCTACATTGCTCTGGCAGCTGCTTTACCGATTATCTTGTTCAGTCCCCGGCGTTTCAGAATATTACGAAAAATCGACTGGTTTACCTTAATCTTCTTCGCGTCGATGTTCGTTCTAATGGCAAGTGTCTGGGAATCAGGCTTTTTCCAGAAAGTGCTTAGCGATTTACATCTCGATGTGGCTTCCGCCGGTATTATTATGATAATAAGTGTCGTATTGAGCCAGTTTATCTCCAATGTCCCGATGGTAGCCCTTTATCTTCCGGTGCTCAGCAATCTCGGTGCTACGGTTAGAGACATGATGGCTTTAGCAGCCGGCAGTACCATTGCCGGTAACCTTTCGATTCTGGGTGCCGCCAGTAATATTATCATTATTCAGAATGCCGAGAAGAAATACAAGGAAACCCTGACTTTCTGGGATTTCGTCAAAATCGGGGTGCCCTTAACCATAGTTAATGTACTGGTTTACTGGTTATTTTTCTCTATCGTCAGCCCGTCCTGAGCCGGTACCGAAGCTTCCTCAATCCCTTCTTGTTTACGTAATTCTTCAATCTGGCGTAATGGTTTTTCCAGAGTATTGGTACGGGTAGTAACGATCTTCTGATATTCGTCTCTGGTTCTATCGATATATTTCCCCATAGTTTCCATACTTTCTTTAAAGGCTTCCCATTGTTTGTTAAAAGTACCGAATAACGCCAGTGTATTTGCCGTTGTTTTTTGAATATTGAAGCTATCTATAGCCTGCCGGATAATCGCCAGTATGGCATAAAGAGTTAACGGCGAACATAGAATCACTTTCTGCTTGATAGCTTCATCGATAATAGTATTATCACACTCATTGATGAAACTGTAAATCTGCTCGTTAGGAATAAATACCATGACATAATCAACAGTATTTTCAGCCGGATTAATATAATCGCGCGTGAGGACTTCTTTCACGCGCTGGCGGGTATCTTTAATGAAATGCTGTTTATAGGTTTCTTTCAATGTTTCATTTTCTTCATTCAGGTATTTTATGTAATTATCACGAGGGAATTTAACATCCATGTTTACTTTCATGTCTCTGGGTAGAAAAAAGGTGTAATCGGGACGAGTGTTACCGCCTTCTAGGTTTTTTTGTTTAATATAATTCACGTTCTCGATAAAGCCAGCGAGTCGAAGGATATCCTCGGCCATACGCTCTCCCCATTGCCCCCTGGATTTAGTGCTGGATAGAGCCTCCTGTAGTTTTCCGGTGGTTGTCTGAAGCCGGTTGGTCTGTTCCGACGTATTTTTCAATTGCTCGTTTATCGCGGTAAAAGAAATATCACGTTTGTTATCAAATGCTGTAATTGCCTGCTCTACTTTAAGCAAATCGCTTTTTATGGTATCGAGTGTCTGGTTAATCGAGTGTTTTTTAGCTTCCAATTCACTGATGCCGGTCTGCGTTTGTGTCGCCAGAGTCTCTCTCGCCAGCATAAGAAAGTCCTGTGAATTTTGGCGTAAAGCCTCTCTGGATATTGTAGCTAAAGACGTGTTAACATCCTCGTTTGAGACGTTTTTCCGGCTATTCCGCATTAAAAAATACGTCACTATAATTCCGATGACGACACTGATTATAGCGATTACCGCATAAAGCATAACAGACCTCCTGGATTATGAAGCTAATCTAAAACTTTAATATAGTTGTTGTCAATATATTCGAGACGTTTTTATATTGACGGGGCGATATGAATAATTATACTATGGGTTGATACTTTTATTATGCATTAGGCAGCGTATGTCTTAATATCATAATGTTACTCTTGTAGAAATTGTTTTAAATAAAGAAATCAGGAGGAATAATAATGAAAGTTGTAAGAAAAAGTGAAGGTACGTCCTATGAAGCTCCGTTACATTTTAATGTCTGGAGTTCGCGTAAGCTAGCCGCAGATAAAGAAACCCAGCGGATTTCGGTTAGTCTGTCACATTTCCAGCCTAACGGCCGGTGCGATATGTCGGGTTCACCGGCGGAAAAAGTGTATTTTGTTTTAGCCGGTAGTATGGCCGTCAAGAATAAAGCTGGAGAAGAGGCTATTCTCCAGACTGGCGATACAGTATATTTTGCCGGCGGTGAAGAACGAGAATGCTATACCGTCGGGACTGATGTCTGCACTATCCTGGTGTGCATGGTCAAAGTCTAGTAAAATATTAATCAAGAAGAATAAAAAAGAGGGGTATTCATGAAGTGACCCCCAAAAGTTAGACACTTTTATTATAGGGCAGTAAGGGCTTGTCGTCGGTGAATAG
>JAFGLR010000136.1 GCA_016927955.1 Dehalococcoidales bacterium | reverse complement strand
CCCTCTTCATCGGATATGGGTAAAAAGCCCCAGTTCTGAGCCCAGGCAGCGTTATAAATTTCGACCATCAGATGTACTTCCGCCCGCAAGTTTTTCATCACTATCGGCCTTATCTCCAGGCTGGCGTCCGGATTCAGTTGGCGGCGGAACCGCCGTAACAGCTTCATGTTCGCGTCCTTCCGGTGAACGTAATAGGCCAGATAGTCCTTGGCTTTCTGAAAACCATACCTTTCCAGAAATTCCTGGTAATAGGGCGGATTATGGGTCAAATCGGAGGTGGGCTGATATTGAAAACCGTCGATTAATACCCCCTGGCGCTCATGAGTGGCATTCGAATATTCCCCGGGGCCACGCATAACGGCCATGCCCCGAGCGGTTATCCATTCCTTTGCTTTATCCAGTAAAGTCCGGGCGACTTCGTAATCGTTAATAACCTCGAAAAAGCCGAAGAAGCCGAGGGATGTTTTGTGGTATTCGTTAAACTCGTGGTTAATCGCTGCCGAGACACGGCCGACAGGTTGTTTGCCCCGGTAAGCCATAAAGTGAGTTACTTCGGCGTGGCGGTGGTAAGGATGATGGGGGGTCAGCAAGCCCTTAAGGCCGAGCAAGCGGTTACCCAACAGGTCTCCGTTGAGAGGCGGCGTCCAGCAGGGGTCGCCGCGGTAAATACGCCAGGGAAATCTAACGAATTCCTTTAGCCTTTTATCCCCCAGAGGTATTTCGATAACGTTTAGAGCTTCCGACATTATTTCCCCAATACTAATAAATATTTACCGGATTAACCGGTATTTACGGGATGCGGAGATTGCGGTTAATAAAACGTCTCCGATTGCGTTAATATAGCTTAGACTTTTATGGCAGGGGTGTCAATCAGTTTGAAAGAAATTTTCAGGGACACCGAATAATTAGTCCTTTTGTTATGAATTGTTGTTAATATCCCTCGTATTCAAAAGCCTTCTCGGAAAATGTCCGTCATTGCTCGTCGTCTGAGCGAAATTGGTTCAGGCTACGATGTTTTTCCTAGCTGCCACCCGGTTTTACCAGACTAACTATCAGCCTGACAAAACGGACTATCACTCCAATGCCGATTCCGAACGCAATGATGCCAAGCGTCAATCTTATGCTAAACTCAATACCGTTTGCCAGAGTCACGTTGTTAAGAGAACTAAAATCGAACGGAAAGATCGAGAATAATGACGCTATTACCGCGATGGAAAATATATCCAATACCAATTGTGTCGCTTCTCTTATAATACGTCGGTCAAATGTGATCATTAAAACGTGCCCGAGAATAGATAGAATCAGAGCAGCGTTAAGTATAGGCAACCATGCGGAAAAAGAGTCGTTCAAGATAGGATAGAGCACCCAGGTTCCTTCATTATTCTTGTTATAGTCGGCGATATATTGATTGAAGAAGTTAAAGAATATCAACAGAGCCAGACTCCAACCGATGGCTACCCCCGAGCCGACTATCCTGCCGGGGCGGTTGTTCTCCCATCGGGATGCACTCCTTTCTACGGATTTTTCGGCAGGAGAGGAGCTTGTGAATTCTATTATCAGTTCTGCTAATTCCTTTTCAGTCATGCCTAAGAGTCTTACTGCAAGGTCGGATGCGATTGGCAGTTTAAAGAGCTTCCCTCGATACGCTCTGACCATTAACGTTATCCATAAAACAAGTGCAAGGACAGCAAAAACGACCCCGAAAAACCAGCCGGCGATTGGTATTTGATTGAATATGGAAAATAAAATACTTAACGCTCCGAAGACAATAACCGACTGTGCAGCGTGAAACCGCACCCATTTGTTCTTCTGTTCGACTATAAGGAAGATGAAACCGGACACCCACCCGCCGACATAGCATAACAGCCCCGCGGCATTAGGGCTGAGATTTGTTGAGGAGGAACCTTTATCATCGGCACCTGTTGATTGCATCGGTCACCTCTTGTGCAGTTCAATATCTTGAAGACCGTTCAGATTGAGAAAATTTTAAGGCATACTTGCTTATATGTCAAGCTTAACATCGGTTGGAATATTAATAAATCAGGAGGTAACTCACAGAAAATTATTTATATCCGCTTCTTAACCCAGCGGCCGGTTATAAAATACACGGTATATATAAGGGCTCGAACGACCATGACGCTTATCATGGCCCACCAAATTCCCTGTACGCCGAGGTTGGTTACTTTAGGCAGGAATATAGCTAAAGGCAGGCCAATGCCCCAGTTAGTTACCAGACTGACTACCATCGCAAATAGAGTATCCCCAACAAGATTAAGGGTTTGCCATATTATCATCACCAGGCTGAAAACTAGATAAGCCACCAGCTGTATCCTGATGTAAGTATTAGTTAATTCTATAAGGGGCAATTCGTTCGTAAAAACCCCGGCGACGTAGTGTCCGTAGAACCATAATATAATTACCACCGGTACCATCAAACCGGAAAATGCCCCCGCGGCCATCCAGGCAGTCCGCACCGCCCTTTCCGGCTGGTGAGCACCCAGGTTTTGTGCCGCCAGAATACCGGTCGCCTGTCCGAAAGCCATCACCGGCATCAAAATAAACATATCAATCCTTTGCCCTATAGTATGGGCCGCTACCGAGAGAGTACCGAAAGCTGCAACCAGTGTTATAAGTACCAACCCCATAAACGTCCGGTCCATGTTGGAGACCGAAGCCGGAATGCCGATTTTGACCATACGCCAAATTGCTCCCGGGTCAACTCGAAAGCCTTTCAATGTCAACCGCAGCCGGGTTTTACCGGTAAAAAGAAACCATAACCCGATGGTCGCCCCGACCCCCTGGGAAAGGGCGTTAGTTAACGCTGCACCGTTTACCCCGAACTCCGGGAATATCCACCAGCCGAAAACTAGAAAAGGACAAAGCACCACGTGAAAACCGCGGAAAGCGGCGGCAATCCAGAGGGGCTTCATCGTATCCCCGGAGGCTACCATTGTGGCATTAGACATCAACTGGAAAGACATGGTAAAAGCGGCCACCATCATTATCCTGAAGTAGGG
>JAFGLR010000135.1 GCA_016927955.1 Dehalococcoidales bacterium | reverse complement strand
TAGCCAGCGGTGTCATATCTGCGGTACGGGGAGATGCCGTAGGAGCGGCGTTATCCTTTGCCTCGTGTATACCCATAGCCGGTAATGTTGTCGGGGCGGCCAAAATAGCTAGAACCGCCATTAAGACGGTTGATAAGATTCAGGATGTTGCCAGTGTTGGAAAATCGGCGGAGAATACTATTGGAGCTTTCAAAGACGTTAAAAAAGTAGTAAAAGCTTCAGGAGAAAATCTTGAAGTACATCACATAATTGAAAAAAGATTTGCAGACATATTAGGAATAAAGAAAAATGACATGTTATCTGTTGCGCTTACAAAAGAACAACACCAGGCGTTAACGAAAGATTGGCGAGATTTGATAGCCTATGGAAAAAGCGAAGGTGCAAGTGCAGACGATATTTGGGAAGCGGCACAGAAAATATATAAGGATAACCCCGACCTTCTGGAAGCAGCAAGAATTACAATATTTGGAGGGTAGGAAGGAATTGTATGGAAATAAAACACAGAGTAGGTTTTGCATTGGATGAGGCTGAAACTACCATTAAGTCTCTCGGTATCAAATATAAGAAAAACGTGCATCCGAAAGGTGGCGGTATTATTAGTTTTGATATATATGAATCTGACGAACGATGGTCCCAAATCAGCAAATTGAGACAAGAAGTAGGAGGGAGCGATATATATGACACAGTTTTCACAAAACAAGAGATAATTGATGCTGAGTGGTCGCGTCTGATACCACGTAATCCCAAAGGGTATCCTCAACCCGAAGATGGGTGGAAAGACCTTACGTATCAAGGTGGATGTCACAAATGCGGCTCAGGCTATGTACAGAAGGCTCCTTTCGGGATTAAAGAACCTCAGATGGGGAAAAAGGATTTTATGGATCTGTATTGGACGCATGCTGTTTTCTGTACTCCGAAAGTGGCTGAGGTACTTAAAGCCGAAAAAATAAATAGTTTGGAGTTCTGGGATGCCATCCTACCTCGCACCAAACAACCTTCCAAAGCGGTGTCACAACTTTTTACTCGGCGTGTGACCGAAGCGGGATTATCTGATGAGGATAAAATTAAACTGGAGGTTTGTACTGTATGTGGTATGGTCAAATATGCCTACCATAAAAGAGGTTACATGTATATAAGACGGGAAGCGTTAAATGATGGGATTGATATTCAGTTGACTCACGAATGGTTTGGCAGTGGCGGTCATGGTTTTCAAGAGATATTAATATCAAACCGTTTTGCCAAGATAATATTGGAGAATGACTGGAAGGGTATAGAACTCAAACCTATTAAGTTAGCCTAATCATAAAGTAATATTCTACAATCATTACATAACAAAACTATATATGAATTAAATTTATCTTAATTGCTCATATCCCACTTTCATTGCCGGTATGGTACCGGTCATCGGGGGGGTGTGCGATGTAGCCAGCGGTGTCATATCTGCCGTACGGTGAGACGCCGTAGGTGCGGCGTTATCTTTTGCGTCAGCCATACCTATAGCCGGTAATGTTGTCGGAGCGGCCAAGATAGCTAGAACCGACCACCCCGTATCAAGTACGGAGCAGGCTCTGCTCCGGAAGATAGAATAATAATACTTTCTCAGTAGTCTTCTAAGACGAGAGGGAATTATTGGTTTTCAGTCTGTGTTTTTTTGATATTTGATTTCTAATTTTTGATTTATCTAAAATACGTGTTATTTCATCGTTCAATTGCGTAGTTTTACGGATATTCATATAATATTATCTGTCTTAAGATAATTACAGAGTAAGAAACCAGGAGGGAAGAATGGCCTACACCGCAAAGAATTTCAGCTCGTTAATAGGTTCACCCGGATTAAGCGAAACCCTATTAAAGAATCATTTTACACTGTACGAAGGTTATGTAGCTAATACGAACAAATTACTCGATTTACTAAGCAAAAAAGCTAAGGATGCGACGAATCCCGAATACGCCGAAATTAAACGGCATTTTGGGTGGGAGTTCGATGGCATGAGGCTGCACGAGTACTACTTCGAGAACCTCGGCGGAAAAACAGCCATCGATAAGGCGGGGAAATTAGGTAAGAAGCTGGCGGAGAAATTCGGCAGCTACGAAGCCTGGGAAGAGGATTTTAAGGCAACCGGCAAGATGCGGGGGGTTGGATGGATTATTCTTTATCAGGACAACGTTACCGGAGATTTGTTCAATGTGTGGATTGGCGAGCATGATGCCGGACATCTTGCCGGTTGCAGACCGTTACTCGTGATGGACGTCTGGGAACACGCCTTTATGATTGATTACGGGCTGAAGCGTCCGGACTACATCGAGGCATTCTTTAAGAATATCAACTGGGAAGTGGTTCAGGGGAGATTAAGCTAACCGGATAACAGCCACGAATCAATAACAGCCGGAGTGTTAGTTACTCCGGCTGTTTTATTCTCCTTTTGTCATTTGTCCTGTATCTTTATAAAAATTCACGCAACAATGGGACAATATCAACAGATTCGAGTTTTTGCTTTACCAGCAAGCCCTGTTTTAAGGCAGGCTGCAATTCCTCAAATGTAGCCCTCTGCTCTTTATAAATAACTCCGATTGGAATACGGTCGCCCCATTCCTGAGCTTTAGCGATAGCCTGGGCCTTATCGGCAGGGTTAAAATTGCTGTCCTCAACCTTATATACCCGGTCGGCATACCACTTAAACGTATTAACATGGTTAAAACTTACGCAGGGCTGCAAAATATCGATTAACGCAAACCCTTTGTGTTTAATCCCCTGTTTTATCAGTTCGGACAGATGAGCTACATCGCCGGCGTAACCGCGTGCCACAAAAGTGGCTCCGGCAAGAACCGCAAGAGCAATAGGATTAATTGGTAAACCGGCTCCCTGAGGTGTGGTACGGGAGATAAAACCGGCATCGCTGGTCGGGGAGGCCTGGCCTTTCGTCAAACCGTAGACCTGGTTATCGTGTACCAGATACGTGATATCATGATTCCGGCGCATTGCATGCAGAAAGTGGTTCCCTCCCTCACCGTACGCGTCACCGTCACCGCTCACCGCAATAACGTTTAACTCCTGATTAACCAGCTTGGCACCGCAGGCCGGAGGTATGGGACGCCCGTGCAACGAATTAAAAACATTACCTCTGGTATAGTGGGGTAATTTACCTGCCTGCCCGATGCCCGAAACAAACAATACCTGATGCGGTTCCAGGTTCAAATCAACCAGAGCTTGATTAACCGCTTTCAAGATACCAAAGTTGCCGCAGCCGGGACACCAAGCCGGTTTTAAACCGGCATAGTCAGTTACCGTTACCATACTAAACAGCCTCCTTGCGGAATTTATCGATGATAAAACTCGGCACAACCGGTCGCCCGTCATACCGGAGGATTATATCGTCTACTGCCCGGCCGGTTTCCGCCCGAAGCAGACGGGCAAGCTGCCCGGTGGCATTGTTTTCCACGGCGATAACACGTTTTTTATTTATAGCATCTACCACTGCATCCGCAGGGAACGGCCAGAGCTCGCTGAAATGAAGCATATTAAAGACGGGTCTATACCGGTTCAAGATATCTACGGCCTCCCGTATAGCCCCATAAGTGCTGCCCCAGCCGATAAAAGTAACTTCCGCCTCAGGCGGCCCGTACTGCCGCGGCGGGCTTATTTCTATAGCTAAACCCGCCATCTTAAGCAACCGTTTGTCCATCTGAGCCTGCCGTATTTCAGCCGATTCAGTCAGATGCCCGGCTTCATCATGCTCATCGGCATCGGTAACCACCAGAGCATTGCTTAAACCGGGGAAAGCTCTTGGGGAGACACCCGAATCGGTCACCTTATGCCTCAGGTATTCTTCCGTATTGCCCTTATGAGCATCGAATAATTCGCCGCGCTCTATTTTAATTTTTGAAAGATCAAAGCCGCTGACAGTACTATAAACAGTCGCCAAATAGTGGTCGGTCATCATAATTACGGGGATCTGATATTTTTCCGCCAGATTAAAAGCCTTAACGGTCATCCAGAAGGAGTCCTCGACATCAGCCGCCGCCAGGACGGCACGGGGAAAATCACCCTGATGAGCGGTTAAAACAAATTGCAG
>JAFGLR010000134.1 GCA_016927955.1 Dehalococcoidales bacterium | reverse complement strand
CCTCTTCACGAACCAGTCTATCGTTTCGTCGCTTACAAAACCGCCCTTTCCGACGGGCATCAGCAGCCATGCCGGCCAACCTATCCTGTTCTTGAGTTTCATTCCTTTGATTTCTATCGGTTCGAATATTTTATTAGACATATGTTTTCTCCTTTCCTGTCTTAAAGCTTATAGTTAGTTTATATTAAAGCGTACTATTCTGTCTAATATGATACTCCATAAAATAAGTTAGGTAACCAGGTAGCAAATTTAGGGAAAAATACTACCAGCCACATTAAAATTAACATCGTTGCAAAATATGGCAGAACACCTTTAAATACCTGCTCCGGCTTGGTACGCGCGACGCCGGCGACAATAAAAGCCGACAGACCTACCGGAGGGGTCAACGCAGCTATTTCACCCAAAAAAGCTACAATAACCAGCGTGGCTATCGGATCAAAGCCAGCCGCAGTCATAATCGGGAAAATAATAGGTAGAGTAACTATAGCCATAGACAAGAACTCAAAGACGCAGCCAATGATAAGATAAAATATCATGACTACAAACATTAACAGATAGGGAGAAAGATTGGCTGTCGATATTAAATCCGCGAGTTCCCTGGGTAGGCCGCTGATGGCTACGAACCGGGCAAACAAAAAACCAGCAAGAACAAGGGGAAATAGCTGGGCATTTGTCAGGACTGATTCGCGGAAGCCATTGTATATTTTTCGCATTTTGGTGCGGCGGATAGCTGCGTAAATGAGGACACCGGCAGCACCGATAGCACCGCCGATTGTGGGTGGGAAAAATCCCGCCAACATCCCGCCGATTACGATGATGAAAATAAATAATACCGGCCAAATCTGTACTAACGATGATAGTTTCTCTTTCCAGGTGTAATGAACAATCGTTTTAGGTATCTTCTGCGGGTTAATTTTCCCTATCGACCAAATAATTACCATAGTTAGCAAAGCAAGAAGAACCCCCGGAACAATTAAACTTACTAAACCCCGGCCTACCGATTGCTCCGTTATGATACACATAATGACCATCCCGATACTGGGGGGGATTAAACCTGATAAGGAGCCGGATAGACATATGGCACCCAGGCTCAGCGGCCTGTCATAATGCTGTTTATCAAGCTCCGGTAAGGCCAGGGTGGTAAATACTGCCGCTGCCGCTATACCCATACCGCAGCAAGCTCCGAAAAGGGCTCCTGCTCCAACGGTAGCCATTAAAACACCTCCGCGAAGCCCCCCCATCAACTTGGTAATAGCATTATAAGTAGAATCGGCTATCCCCGTTTCTCCGGCTATTATTCCCATTAAAATGAATAAAGGAATTACGGCAAGTATATACGAAGCTGAGACAAAATATGGTTCGGTACTAAATTGCTGAAATGTTAAGGCTTGTCCCCCGACAAGCCAGAAACCTACCAGGGACGCAATAGCCATAGATATGAAAATCGGCACCCCAACCATGACCAGCACAAACATACCGAGTATACACCAGACTCCAACCCATGCACTGTAATCTATTTCAGTTTCCTCCTTTTCTCCTCAGGAAACACTCGAAAACACTTAAGTTTATCGGTGCAGCGATAGAATTATAAGAGAGTTTTTTTACTTCTTAGGACCAACAATACACGATTTGATAAGGAGTAATAACCATGAAATTCCCAGTAAACCGAACGATATCATAATTATTAAGTTTGTTATCCAACGCGGAAAATCTAAAACTGGTGTTTCTTGTCCCATATTCATGGTATACTGCATTTGTACAAAAACCCGCCAGAAAAAGAAAGCCATAATCAGGATTCCTAATACGTATCCAAGTATCTCAAAAGCATAACGTACCTTAAAGGGAATGCGGTCAGTTACCATAGTGATATTAATATGCCCTCTTTCCAGTGCAATGTAAGAAATCGGCAGTAGGGACACGATTACCATTAATTGCTCGGTAAGTTCCAGGCTACCCGAAAACGACCAGTCAAATAATTTCGACCCCACTACCTCGATAACATTTATTATCAGCATTACTGCCATAGCAATAATACTGATAATGATTATCCACTTCGTCACCTTTGTCAATACACCGATAGGTGCCGCCAGGGCGTTACTTTTCATCTTCTACCCCTGTTTTTACATTTTGAAATATCAGACTAATTCTTCTACTAAGCATTAACTGTAATAAACAGTTAATGCTTAGTAGATTATCGGTGAAAATTAGCCGTTTTAAAGGCTACGGTAAATCCCTACCCCATGCTGCATCTTCCCAGTACGGTAGCAATATCTGGGCCTCTTCGCCATATCCTGCGGCAGTGGCATCATTCAACCACTGTTCTTCTGTGCTGTACTTCATTAGTGCCGCGAATAATTTCTCGCGCTCAGCTTCCGGAGCGTCCCCTACATACAGCCCCGCATCCCTGAATATTTGTTCAACCTGCTCGAAACCTGTTTCAGTAAAAGAGATACTAAACTGAGAGGTCTCCCAAGATGCCTCCATCATAATATCCTGAATATCGCTGGGCAAGCTGTTCCAACTATCCAGGTTGAATATTATCGGGACATCAACTCCCGCCATATCAAAGGCCAGATGTGACTTAGATGCCTCAAATAAATTAAGAGCTAAACTACCCCCAATGGGTATAAATACACTATCTATGACGCCCCGTGATAAAGACTCGTAAAGGTCTGCCACATATATGGGTTCAGCAAACATACCGAATTCTCCCCATATCTGGACATCGGCAGGCGCCCACATGTTTATCTTCATGCCCGCCATCTCACTGAGAGATGTTACCTCATTCCTGCATATTACATCATTACCGCCAGCAAAGTTCCAATATAATATTTTGATATTAAGCCGTTCTTGTTCGGCATCCAATATAGCCTTGGTTTCCGGTATCTCATTCATAATCCTATTTACGGCGGTTACGCATTTTGCGCCGTCTTTAAACATGGGATAGTCTAATACCGAAGTAAGTACCAGTTCCTGTCCAACGTAAGTCGGTACGATTTCAATAAGGTCGACCGAGCCTGAACTTACCAGCTGAAGGTGTTCGGTATGTTTTGCCAACGCCTCAGCAAAATACCGGTCAAACGTTACCATGCCGTTCGACTTCTCTTCGACTAAATCCAGGAAATGGTTTGCGAAAATTCCAGGAGGCTCTTGCTCAATAAATGGGCAGGAAAATTTTAGTTTAATAGGCTGTTGGTTAGTTGTAGTTGTCGGTGTAGCACTAGTTGTGGTGGAGCTACCAGCTGTAACAGTAACAGTAGTGGTAGTAGTAGTAGTTACTGTGCCGCAACCGCTCAATATAAGACCGGCCATTAATACGGTTACTAGAACGATTGCTAACCCTCCATAGAGTCTTTTTGTCATTTGGTTCCTCCTTAATTTATTTGGTCTTCTCTACTTGTCTTGCTTTCCCAAAACAAGGTTAAGTTATCATTTTACCTCCTTATATTAAAGTCGAGCTTATCTTTGAAGATTAATTTCGATTCCCGTTTGTACATTAACTCTCGTCGACACTACTCTTGAAAATTACGGGTGAAGTTGTATTATGTTTTAACGTCATTTTAAATATTTTACAAATACTTCTCTGACGTCTGTATTTCTTAGCATAAAGTCATATTATACATTGTTGTTTGAACAAGTATACAATATTTATTAAATTTATTATATAGTGTAAAAACCGTTAAACAATTATACAACAAATATACCACAAATAGTATACCTACTTTAGTTGGTATACTGTGCGTATATTCACAGAGTACCTACCAATATTATATTATCTAGCTTTTCTTTTTATTTAGTGCTCCGACAACTCCTTAAAATGCTTCTCGGATTACGTTCTATTATTGAGTAAGTATGAACCGTTTCCAGATTCTGCATCATAACGTTTGTATGTTTATTAAAGGTCTATTTACTTAAGATTATAGTATCCAAATATGCTTCCTCCCTTTGGCGTTGTAAGAGGGAAGGCTCGGCCTTTGAGATACTCCGGTGGCCTTACGATTTCATATCTTAATGCATTCTTCTTACACCCGACGATACAGACACCGCACCCCTTACATTTCTCGGCATCAATAACAGCCTTTTTCTTTTTTGAACCCTCAACCTTTTGCATTTCGATGGCGCCAAACGGGCATTTTTTAGCACAGGCTCCGCAGCCGACGCAAATGTCCTCATTTACGACGGCGAGATATCGGTTAGGTAATACCAGGTCTTGCCTGTTATTTTTGTAAGTAGGGAAGAGCCACTCACAGGCATCATTACAGCAATAGCAGACGCCATTATGAACAAGCCCGGCTTCCTCGGCCTCACGTACAATATCCAATGTCTCTTCGAGAGTGTATTCTTTTAATATACGACCTGGCTTGTTAAGATAATACTCCCCTCTTTCATTATCGAAAGTGGCCATACATACCATCAGCGGGTGGTCACAGTGCCCCCATAATACCCGGCAACCACAAGGAGCGATAATTCTCCGTTTGGCTTTTTCGATCACTAATTTCCAGTTCTCCTCGGGCAGGATATCATCCGGGTGGATATTGGGGCTGCGTTCGAGGGCTCCGATGGCAGGAAATATAGTAACCATAGGACGCTTGGAAAACCCTTCCATCATTTGGTCCGCCCATTCATTCCTGAAGTAATCCTCCCAAAGGTCTTTAACCTTCTGAGACACCGTATACGGCCCTTTAAATACTCCGGTATCCGCAAAATCATGATGAAAGCCTATAAGGGACTTGTGAAAGCCATATTGTGTCTTTCCCCTGGTGATAATTGATCTATTTTCCAGGCTTTTAAGATCCTTGGTGAGGCTTTTCTCATCAACCTTCAGCTTTTCCGCAAGTTCTTTCTTTGTAGCCGGTTCCATTAACTCAATACAAATTCTAGCTTGTTGAGTGGTAAACATTTCAGCGAATATGGCGAGTAGCCGCTTAGATGGTGTTGCTCCTAACTTTTCAGCTAACTCAATAAACACGGCCTTTCGATTCAAAATATTCCCCCTTTATATTTATCTACAATCATTCGTTTTTTTCGTAAATCCCCCTCCAGGTAAGCTCGGGTTTATTCAATGGAGATATTAATTAATTAAACATTGTAGAAATATTACTACTCGTCCTGATTCTTGTCAAGTCTCTTTAGGCTCAGAGTTGTTGTTCAATAATATTGTTAAAACCTAAGTATTCTGAGTTAGGGAAGTGTCAGCATGTAAAGAGTTCCGCACGGGAAATACACGAAAAAGTTTAGACAGGAAGCTATCCGCTACATTACAGAATATATTGAGTGTTTTATAACCGCCAGCGCCGACAAGCAAGATTGGGTTTTCTTTCGTCTGCTGCTAGTTTACAATAATACTACGCCGAAGTGATCGCGGTATAGACGGTTTGGTGTCCAATATTGACATCCGACCTCAGTTCTAATTCAAAAACTCATCCCTGAATACTATACCTAATTTATCCGGATATGAAAGACACTAGCAGTGTACCGATATTGGCTCCGTTTTGAAGCATTATTACGCTTATAGTATAATTCATAACTAAGTTATTATCAGTATAGAGTCAGTCAGTAACTATCTTCCTCGATAGATGTGTAGAGGTCACTATATTAAAATTAATCAAGAGTTGTGAGAATTTCCAACTCAGGACTAAATTAGATTACGAAGGGGTAACTACTATGAAAGTCAGGTGGCTGGGTCATGCGTGCTTCCTTATTACATCCGAGGAAAATACCAGAATCATTACCGACCCTTACCTTCCTAGGGATTCCCAAATAAACTACAGCAGCATAGAAGAGAAAGCTGATATCGTCGTTGTCAGCCATAACCACGAAGGACATAACAATATAGCTACAGTCAAAGGCAACCCAAGCGTTGTCAAAGGGGTTGGCCTTCGAAAGTTTATGGGGATTGAATTCAAAGGGTTGGCCTCTTTTCACGATACTTCTCAAGGTAGACAGATGGGAATCAATACAATATTCTCTTTTTCCGTTAACGGAGTGAGAATCTGCCACTTGGGCGATCTTGGGCAATTACCATCAGCTTTGCAGATTTACAAAATCGGGAAAATGGACGTATTGCTGCTCCCCACAGGAGGGGGTACTACGATAGGGCCGGCAGAAGCTACAGAACTTTGCGAGAAACTCAAGCCAAAAGTGGTCATACCTATGCACTTCAAGACAGATAAATGCACTTACCTCCCGGCAGGAGTAAATGATTTCACGATGGGTAAGACCAAAGTAAAATTCGCTGATACCTGTGAGGTAGAATTTAGAAAAGATAGTCTCCCTGTACCTATCCAGATAATGGTTTTAAAACATGCTATGTAGCAACTTTAAATAGCAACCAGTTTCTGGTACGATTAGCTACTGATCATAGCTTAACAGGACGGGAATCAGGGAGATGCATGAAAATCTACCACCTCATTGCGAAAGTTGTGGCCGCTTTACAAGTTGTTTAGTTGTAGATATGGTGATGAGGCGGGGTTACTGCAATGTTAAGGTTAAGGGTAAACCTCTATCTAAACAGCAGGTCCGCGATATTCAGAATAAGATACAATCGGGTAACTACGAGGTTCTGTTTGATCTAGAAAAGGACGGTGTCCTTTTCATGCCATCATTTGAAATCGCTAAAGACTGCCCCCACTTCTGGGGTGCCACATGGAGGCCTAATCCGCCCCCCATCAAGTCTGTAGTAAGCTAGACTTAAACTGACACTTTAGAGCTATTGATATTCAATAGCAAAAAGCTAAGTATATTCCAGATTAGTTTGGTTACTTATAACTTAGAAAAACCCATTCCTCATATCGGGAGAAATTGGACGTACAGGATACTGAAGTTAAGGATGTAAGTTCAAGACAAACCAAACTCTATGATGCCCTTGAAACGGGAAAGCTTGAGTTGAATGATCTCGCTCCTAGAATTAAGTAGTTGAAAGCCAGGCAAGATGCACTGTTTAAGTCACGGGTTTTACTTGAAACGGAAATGACAATTAAGGGTGTTAAACGTGTCGACGGTGACCAAGTAAATTCATATTGCAGTGACTTGCGGAGTCTGCTGTCTGAAACAGAAATCGTAAAAAGCAAAGCCTTCCTGCAATTATTTATTGAAAAGGTGATTATCAATGGCAGCAAATGTACTATTCACTGCAAACTTCCCGTGCCGGCTAACTGGCAAAGGGTTTAGTATTTAGTTCTGCCTATTGAACCCTTTGGTGGAGCCGAGGGGGTTCGAACCCCTTACCTCCTCCGTGCAAGGGAGGCGTTCTCCCAACTGAACTACGGCCCCGTATAAAAGGATTGATTTGAATGTAAGCAACACTCATTATAACAAGAATCCGTGATTAAACACAACGAAATTAAGGGGCTTCGGTAACAGTCAACAATAGGCGGTAATCCCTGTCACTAATCTCGGTTCCTGATTGAGGATACGGTTCAACACGGAATTGTAAGATGTAATGTTCGTATTGTGTAGTAGTGTAGCCTTCCGACAAGCCCAGTTCTGTTAACACCGTATTGCTGGATTCATTATCGATTGTCACCTCCACAAGGCAACTTACTCTGCCCGCCCAGATGCAAACGACATCGCCCGGACAACGACTGTCTTCGATTACTTCACCGAATTTTACTTTAAGGTCGGTATCAGAAAAAGTCACTGTCTGTCCGATGTACAATTGATATTCCTGTCCCAGGTTTACGGTTTCCCCCGGCGTTGTTTCCTTACATCCTGTAGGTAATAAAATACAAAGGCATAATAATAATAATGCTGTTATAGTTCTTTTCATAAGTTATACTCGTTAGTATTTTGTAAGCTAATACTAGAATAATGAAGGTACCATAGATATACAACCTCAACCGTAAGAGTAGACTATGAATAAAAGGCTACCGTGAAAACAGGACCGGTATGTCCGGACATGACCGGAGTATAATCGGTCATATATAATTCGGCACATTTATATTGGTCGGTGACCATTTTCTTTAATATTTCGCCGTCTTCGATATTATCTGTAAAATGAACAAAAACATGCAGCGGTTTATTAATATCCGCATAGTCCTTTATCAAATCAACCAGCTTTTTCATGGCCGCTCGTTTGCCTCTGGCTCTGCCAATATTCTGTACTATACCAGACTCGTCAACCATTCCGATAATAGGTTTAATTTGAAAAAGCTCACCCATATAAGCAGTCTTCGGTGCCCGGCCGCTTTTAATAAGATATTTTAAAGTATCCATCGCACAGAAAAACTTTACTCGGTGCGTCATTTCTTCCCCGACCTTGGCTACCTCAGCCAGACTCTTCCCAGCTTCAGCCGCTTTAGCCATTTCTAAAACAATAAACGCCTGTGCTCCGGCCGCTGTCTTACTATCGATAATTTCGATGTTTACATTAGGATAATCTTTTTTAAATAGCTCCTTAGCCTGGACAGCGGTCTCAAAGATAGCACTGAGATTTTTAGAGACAAAAGTGCAGACGATATTATTAGTCGATTTACTGGCTTTCTCGAATACTTCGAGGTATATACCGATGGGAGGTGCTCCGGTAGTAAGTTCTTTCATCGTGGGAAATATTTTCCAGAAATCAGCAGGGGTGATGTCTACCTGGTCGAGATAGGGTTTTCCGTTAATGTTAAGTGCCACCGGAACAATGCCTATATTATATTGTTTGATTTTTTCTCCAGGCAGACAGGCGATGGTATCAGTGATGATTCCAACCGTACTCATTTTACCTCCTAATTAATCTTTAACAGTTTATTAAATAACTCCGCCGTCGACACATATTACTTGAGCCGTAATATAACCTGCGGATTCGCCGGCGAGGAACACCGCCAGAGAAGCAATATCATCAGGAGTACCGAATCTCTTTAAAGGAATCCGCGTTAAAATATTGTCTTTGGCTTCTTGAGGTAATTTACCGGTCATATCGGTGACAATGAAACCGGGGGCGATAACATTAGCCGTAATTTTTCGTGAGCCGACCTCACGTGCCACGCTTTTTGTAAAAGCTATCAGCCCCCCTTTAGAAGCGGAATAGTTAGCTTGTCCCATATTGCCTATTACTCCCGCTAAGGAAGCGATATTGATAATACGTCCCCAGGATTGTTCCATCATCGGGCGGACGGCAAATTTAGTACAAAGGTAAGCTCCCCGCAGATTGGTATTCATCACTTCATCCCATGCTTCATCCGCCATCCGGGGCAATAGATTATCCCGGGTGATGCCGGCATTATTAACGAGAATATCTAATTTTCCCCATTGCTTGACTACCTGTTTTACCATATCTTTTACGAAAGTACCATCCGCAATACTGCCTTTAGCCATCATCGTCTCACCGCCATCGGCTTGGATGGCTTCAGCTACCTTATTTGCTTCAGTATCATTGGAAAGGTAGTTAATAGCAACTTTCGCACCATTCCGGGCTAAACTAATCGCAATAGCCCTGCCCAGACCACGTGAGGCACCGGTTACCAGAGCAACTCTATCTTTTAATAAAATATCTTCACTCATTCTTTATACTTATTTATAACAATGCTGCAATTCTGTCCACCCATACCGAAAGAGTTAGAAAGACAAGTATTCACTACCTGCCTTCGGGCACCGTTAGGCACATAATCAAGGTCGCATTCCGGGTCGGGTATTTCGTAGTTAACCGTTGGCGGAATAATATTTTCTTTAACCGTCATCACTGCCCCGACTGCCTCAACAGCACCAGAGGCACACGCAAGGTGGCCTATCATTGATTTATTGGAACTAACCGGAACCTTATAAGCCCGATCGCCTAACAACATTTTCAAGGCCTTAGTTTCGGATATGTCATTTAATTTCGTACTCGTTCCATGAGCGTTTACGTAATCAATATCGTCCGGGCGCAAGTCGGCATCCTGTAAGGCCATTTTCATCGCTATTAATTCCTGGTTTGGGTCCGGTGCGGTTTCATTAAAAGCATCGAAGGACCAACCGGCACCGGATAATTCGGCGATAATATTCGCTCCCCTCTGCTTAGCGTGTTCTAATGTTTCCAATATCAAAATACCGGCACCGTTGCCAAAAACAAAGCCGCTCCGGTTTAAATCAAAAGGCCGGCAAGCTTTTTGGGGATCCGGTTCTTTAGACATCGCACCGACGCGGCTGCAGAGTGCGATGGATAAAGGATTAACCTGGGTTTCACACCCCCCGGCAGCTATAATATCGGCATGTCCCAGTCGTAGTAAATTCAATGCCGTGCCAAGTGCATCGTTACCGCTAGCACAGGCACTGTTTATACTGCTATTAGGTCCCTTTAATCCGAATTCCAGAGCGATAATCGTCGGTACCATACTTGGAGCGACTTTACTCAGCGTTAAGGGATCGACACGTGACGGTCCTTTATCATGCATGACTACTCCCATGTCGAGTAATAAATGCAATCCTCCGGCAGTAGCGATAATACAACCTACTCTCTCCGGCTTTTCTTTACTCATGTCGATGCGGGCGTCAGCCAGTGCCATTTTAACGGCAGCTATGCCGTATTGAGTGACCAGTGACGTCCGATCTACTCTTTTGATATCCATATAATCGGTAGGTTCAAAGCCTTTTACTTGTCCGCCTACTTTAACGACAAATTTAGTGCAATCAAAATCAGTAATCGGTACGATACCGGACTTTCCGGCAATCAGTCCCTGCCAGTGTTCTTCCACAGTTAAACCGAGTGGGGTTATCGCTCCCATCCCGGTAACGACCACTCTTTGTTTGACCAATTTAAGCTCCTTTGCTATTGTTTTGTTGCTGATTAGTTAGCGAGGATAAAGATAAACCACCGTCGATGATTATGGTTTGCCCCCTTATCATAGAAGCTTCTTCGCTGCATAGAAACGCCACTAAGTTAGCGATATCATCACCTACGACCATACGACCGGCCGGAGTAGTCATTATCGCCGGTTTGGGAATATTCGGGTCATTGGCATACATCCGTAAAGCCTCGGATTCTACAGCTCCCGCAGAAATCGCATTTACGCGGATACCTTTCGGCGCGAGTTCGACAGCCAGATACCTGGTTAATGCTTCAAGAGCCGCTTTTGAAACACCAACAGCTGTATAAGATGACATTACCATCCGGGAACCAAGACTGGAAATGCTAACGATAGCACCGCCACTCTTCATTAGCTTGGCCGCTCTTTGAGCACAGAGTAATCCGGCTCTGGCATTAATGTCCATCGTCCAATCCCATCCATCGACATCGAGTTCCATCGCCGGACGGGCAACTCCGGAAGCGGCGTTGTTAATTAAAATATCTAATTTGCCGAACTTTTCAGTAATCTCGGTGAACATCCGGTCAATTTTTTCCGGTTCAGCCAGGTTAGCTCGGATAAGGTGAACGTTAACGCCCTTTTCTCTTATAGCTTGTGCTGCTTTTTCTGCAGTTTCTTTTTTCCGCAGGAAATTGATAATTACATCGGCGCCTTCTGAGGCTAATTTAGAAGTAATAGCCCGACCGATACCCCGCGAACCGCCTGTAATTAAAGCTAATTTACCCTTTAACAACATCTCTATAACCGGTTCGATTATTTATTCTTTTCAGCGATTTTCTGTTCGATGTATGCGACGAAACTACCCATATCGGAAAGGTTTTTCATTTCCTCATCGTTAACTTCGATTTCATAAGTATCTTCGATAGCCACCAGAATTTGTACTACATCCAGAGAATCGGCCTTTAAATCCTTAAAAGTGGCCGTCGGCGTGAATTCCATATCCGGTTTCCTAACAATTTTCATTACAATCTTTTTTATTGTTTCTTCAACTGAGGCATTAACCGCCATTTCATCTACTCCTTCTTTTATAATAATTAACTATTAGTATACGATATATTCAGTTTGCTTCTCACGAACTGTAATTCTGCTTTTAGCGTACCTACAAGGTCTATCTCAACCATTTTTTTGGCTGTACCGATAGTAGTGGCAACCTCGGGAGCTTTACTCCGTCCGTGGGCTTTAAAAACAACACCGTTGATACCGAGTAGTGGGCCGCCGCCGGTGTTATCGGCGGATATTGTCGCTTTCTTGTATTCAACAATCATATTCTTTAGTTCGTCGGCCGGAATCTTTCCAGTTAGTTTTTTTTCTAACCACTCAGCGGTAACTGCACCTAAACCCTCACAGAATTTAACAATGGTATTTCCGACAAACCCATCACAAACTACTACATTAGCTTTACCTGAGGCTACATCATGTCCTTCAACATTACCGATGAAATTCAGACCTGATTTTTTATATAAACCGTAAGTCTCTTTAACAACCTCGTTACCCTTACCTTCTTCGGCTCCGTTGCTGAGTAAAGCTATGGTGGGATTTTCAATATTCATCCATTTTCTGGCGAAGACCATACCGATAATACCAAAGTCCAATAACTGGTCGGGACGTGAATCTACATTACCGCCTAAATCGATGACGACAGTATTCGGTGCGAAACCAAGGAAGTTACCGCCTATAACCGGTCTTGCTAATCCTTCCAATACGCCTAAAACGCCGACTGCCGCAGCAAATACTCCGCCCGTAGGACCGACTCCTACCGCAGCAGACGCTTTGCCATCACGGACTAATTTGGCAGCCATTAATATTGATGCTTTCCGTTTAGCTCGCAAGGCAAACGCCGGTTGCTCGCCTTCAATAAGATATTCGTCTGTATGTAAAATATCGATATCTAATCCGGCAGTATCATACTTGGCTAATTCCGCCTGAATACGCTCCTGCGGACCCACTAATGTTATGCCTGTATCATATTGTTTAGCTCCGCTTACCGAACCTTTAACAATCTCCTCAGGAGCAAAGTCACCGCCCATGGCAT
This sequence comes from Dehalococcoidales bacterium, assembly GCA_016927955.1. GTDB lineage: Bacteria > Chloroflexota > Dehalococcoidia > Dehalococcoidales > JAFGLR01 > JAFGLR01. The sequence continues at coordinate 33,930 of JAFGLR010000134.1, read as the reverse complement.
CGACGGCAATTTTCATAATGTCCTTAACCTCACTTTCGTTTCGCCGGTAATGATAACCTGTTCTTTCTGGTTCTGACAAACCATATCGCAAGTTATTTTTGCTTGGTCGGCATCTTTATCTATATTGGTTAATTTACCGGAGATAATTATATTATCACCCGGCCTGGCCGGTTCTTTAAATCTAATATTCATTTCACCAGTAGTCAACCAATCCGGTCCAAAGTTGTTTAGCATAAACTCGGAGACATAGGCCAGTATTATCATTCCATGTGCAATTGTCCCACCAAGTTGCATCTTTTTACCGAATTCGGGGTCTAAATGTATCGGGTTCTTATCGCCGCTGACTTCAGCATACATATTGATACTATCCTGTTTAATCAGCTTCTTAAGTTCTTTTAAAGGCATTCCTATTAATAAATCGTCTGGTCTATACACTGAATTTACTCTTATGCCCGGGGTAATATAAACCCGGTTTCTCCGTGTAATACTGTCTGTTTCTGTTGGTTAGTAATGTCAATGCCGATAGTTAGCATATGGATTTTACCACGCTCAATATTACGTATGACCGAAGCCTGACTGGTAAGGTTATCTCCCGGTCGGACTATATTAGAAAAGGTAAACTCTTGCGATACATGAATCGAGCCGCTTGGCAAAGACATCTGTTCGCCCATTGTGGTCATGGCTAAAGCTGCAACAGCCATTGGCGGGATATAGCCGTTATTGGTATAAATTGCATTATTGTCTTCTACGGCTTTCGTATATGCATTTACTTCACCGGAATCGATAGAATATATTACCGGCGGAAATTTAAAGTCTTTTACCAAATCGCTTATTTTTATTTCATGAGCCATTTTCAATCCTATTATACCTAGAAAGTCTAGGTACAGATATAAAGATATTACCGACTCATTATGGATTTGTCAATAAGGTATCGATTCATTATTGAATAGTTATTACCACGTTAAAGTAATTGCTTTTTGTGGACAAGCACTCTGACAGGTTTTGTTATTAGAATTGGAGCAAGATAGAATTCCCGGGCATAAAATAGCCAGTTTTTTACGGGTAGCTTCGGTAACTCTGGCTTTAGGCTTTCGTCCGTCTTCCTGCAATACTTCAAATATGCCGGCCGGACAGGTTGTGACACACTCACGGCAGCCATTGCATTGAGCAAGGTCTATTGTAATGTAATAATCTCCGTTGCCATCGTTATATCCGTATTGGATTTTGCCCTGTTCTCCGGTACTTTTACCCATTAATCGTTCCTGGGCGAATAACGCAGCACCCAGAGCTCCAATGAGCTGCGGGTCTTCTGCCAGTAAAGGTTCCAGTCCAACTCTCTCTTTAATTTTAGCAACCATACCTTTATTTTTAGCGATGCCGCCGGTGATAGTGAAATCTTTTTCGATGCCGACCTTTTTTAATAAATTAAGGCAGCGTGTGGCGATGGCATCATTCAACCCGGCTAAAATATCACTTCGTGACTCACCACGCCTTAAATACGATATCGCCTCAGTTTTGGCAAATACTGCACAGACTGTGTTGAAAGGTATGGTATTCTTCGATTGTAATGCTACATCACCAATATCCGTCAGCTTTGTTCCTAGCACATCCGCAATCATTTCCAGGAAACGTCCGGTACCGCCGGCACATTTATCATTCATTACAAAGTTGTTCACGTGCCCTTCTTGATCGACTCGTATCGCCTTACAATCCTGTCCGCCCATATCCAGAATTGTTGTAACCGATGGATAAAAATAATTAATACCGCGGGCATGACAGCTTATTTCTGAAACGTTTTCTTTTGCAAAGGGTACTAAAACACGGCCGTATCCTGTTGCGACTATATAATCGACATTATCTAAAGTTAACCCGGTTCCTTCTATCGTGGCATTGATTGCCAAATAGGAAGTTTTCACACTCTCCGGCCCTGTATCGCGGATAGTTGCGGAGATTATTTTTCCGTCTTTTAATATAACGGTTTTTGCCGCTCGCGAACCAATATCTATACCGGCAACAATCATCTATTTAATACCCTTCTCGGCATTTTCCCGGGCGATAATCGCCGCTCCTAAAGCAACTACTGTTTGAGGTTCAACCGGTTTCGCTACCTGGCATCCCAGTTCTGTTTCTAATATTGTAATTAAACCGATATTTTTAGCTACTCCACCGATCACAGCAATTTCCTTTTCGATACCCACCCTCTTACATAAAGAAATAACACGGCTGACAACTGAGTAATAAATACCTGCCACTAAATCTTCTCTCGGTGTCGGCGGTACGCGGTGCACGTGGGAAATAACTTCGGATTCCGCAAATACTGCACAGGTATTAGTAATTTCCGCTCTTGATTTAGCCTGTAAAGAGAATACAGCCATTTCATCCATGGACATCGCCATCAATTTGGCCATTTGCTGTAAAAATAATCCTGTACCGGAGGCACACTTATCCTGGTTTGTCCAATCGGCAAGTTTGCCGCGTTCATTTATTTTAATTACAGTGGTGCTTTCCGCACCCATATCGATAGCCATCCGTACTGCCGGGAACAAATAACGGACGCCCCTTGCCATGCAAGTAGTAATCGTCTTTTGTTGAGTTATAAAAGCGGCTGACTTGCTGCCGATTCCGGTAGCTACAATCGGAAGGCCGTCTTGACTTAAACCGGCTTGTTTTAACGCTTCGGTAATAGCCTGTTTAGCCGATTCTGCCGATTCTTCACCGGTCGGAATAATGCTACTGCCGATTATGGCATTATCGCCAAGTAGCACTACTTTTGTATTGAGACTGCCGATATCGATACCGATAGTATTCATAATCTAGCGGTCTTCCAGCAATTCACAGAATTGTTCCACTTTCCCTCGTACTTCTTCTTCCGATGTGATCGTTGGGTCAACGAGGTCGCAATCGATTGTTAGCATCGGAATATCGATTTCGTTAAGTTTTTCTTTAACTATTTTTATCGTCGCACAGGTGTGCCGGCATCCCATAAAAGCCCAATACACGGCACCATCGATTTTATACTGCTGAGCACAATCGGTAATATCCTGCAAAGAAACGTCGCTTAACGGACCGTACATACTACGCCGTTCCGGTATCATAAACGATTTTTTCGCTACGCTTTCCAGCGGCTTAGATGGGTCTAATTTAAATTCGGGCCACTGGAAAAACATCGGTTCGGTAACGCTGACAACTCCCAGTTCTTCATATAAAGAACCCAAATAGGCGATTAAAAACACAGGGGGGATGAATAAAGTCATCAAACGGAACCGCTCTTGCGGTACGGCCCCTATCCCGTTTTTTATCATTTCCTTCAATTCATCACGGAACCGGGTCAGGTATTGTTCTGCTTGTGCTTGTCCGGGAAACATATAATCGGCAGCAAGTAGTTCCAAATAGCTTAAAATCGAAGCAGGTGAAGGAGTAGCTTTTCTTAACTCGCTGATTTCCCGATAAAGTGCTATCTCTGTATTGGTATTTTCAATCAATTCCGAGAGCTTGTTCCAGTTCATTTTCTTACCGGACAATCTCTCCAAGAATTCAATCATACCCTTCAATTCACTGACCAAATAATCCAATTCGCCTTGCGAACACTGGAATGGGTTATCAACAAAGTAACCGGGGCTGCCGTTAAGCTCCATCATCAGTTCACCTGATTTGGCAGTGTTATCGCAAATTAAGTTTGACCAGAGAACAGCATCCGGCCGGGGAATATATTTTGAAGCGAGTATGCCGGCCACTCCCCTATGGGGTGAACATATTTCCGGTGACAGACCCAACTCAGCACTTTTAGATAATAAATTTGCCTGTTCTTTAAGAAATAAAGCGATTAACCAGGTTGTCATCTCGGTATGCATCGGAACAATGTCCATCGCATACAGAATTTCGGTTGGGAAAAATACCGTATGAGAAGCAAGAAACTCCCCGTTCTTTTTTGCATCGCGTATACGTGAATAATATTCCACAAGCATATCGAAATACATGGTCTGGGATTTCCTGGCATTCGGACGGGATTTATTCATCCGGGCCATATAATTGACCATTCGAATAAGGGAATCTATTTTGGTTACTTCTTGCGTTACGGTCATTTCCTCTTCGTCTCCAGCATTTCTAAAAATGCCTGTACCCTGGTCCGGATTTGTCCAGAACCTGAGGTACCATACTCTACGTCTAGAGATAAAGTGGGTGTGTTAATTTCTTTAAGCTTACTTGTAATTAAAGGCAAGTCATGGGCATAAGGCACACAATATCTAATAATCTGGCTGATGACGCCATCTACTTTATAATCTTTCACCAGTTCTATAATCCGGTCAAAACGGCCATCGGAGGGCACCATCCTGGCACAGGGAAAGTTATTCAGGTAACGCCTCGATATAGCCTCAAGCGGAGGGCGTCCGTCCAGAATGACCGGGTCCGACCAATAGCGTGTACTGGAGCATAATTCATCGGTTACTACTAATGCCCCAAGGTCTTCAATCGATTTAATAAATTCCGGATTGTTCATCACACTGCCGGTTACCATCAATCTGGCCTTGCAGGAGTGTTTAATATCGGAACTATCGAGTTCCTGTAATAATTGCTTTAAATATTGATTAAACTGTTCTTTAGGCATCCTGAAGCTAGCATTTAACACTTCCATTGTTTCCGTACCGGTTATCGGCGGTTGAGGTAATTTCCGTAGCTCATAGAGTTTCTTTAGTAATTCTCGGGACTCGTTTAAAACTGTTATTGACTTTAATAATGCTTCATCGGTAATTGTTATGTTAAGGTACTTTTCGAACGCTTCTTTAAATTGTAAAACCTGTTCATAATACAACTTATGAGCTTCATCAGTGTATTTTCGCGGTACGGTGAGAATATGCGAGAACGGTAGGTCGATATAATAACGCCATAAATCGAATAAACGACGGGCTCCATCACAGGTAGAACCGCCGATTACTCCGTCTAGATAAGCGTATTCTCCCCGCAAGCCCATCTGTAAACAACTGCGGGAAAAAGAACAATTATTGATGTAAAGGTAAGCGTTACCGTCTTCAAGTTCAACTTCCTGGTTATATCCGGTAATACGTATTGGAAGTGCTCCAGCCGCAATGATTATTTCTTCCGGAACATAAGTACAGAGCCAGCCAAATACTTTGCCGCCCTGCTCTTTTAATACCTGGATTTCTTTAGTATTAGGAAAAGTCCGGTTTACTTCTCGAAAAAGTTCTAATGAATCTAGTTTTGTTTCACCCATATCTTCCTTACGCAAAAAATCTTCCAATATGCACCTAGATGCTCTAGGTATACGTTTTAAACAATAATACTAAGTTATTCTTCTAACTGTCAAGGAAAAATGTATTGAACGACTGGTAGCTTGGCTAATCGAATTCGAGAACCAGTTCTATTTCATTATTTTGCCGTTCTTTAGTTATGAAACCTAGTTTCCGGCCTAAAGCCTTCATTCGCTTGTTGTCATCCAGCGTTATCGCGAATACTCTTTTAAGATTTTTCTCTTTTGCAAAGCCTACGATTTTATCGCTCAATTTTAACCCCAATCCAAGGTTGGTAAAATCATCAGCTACCAGTACAGCGTATTCGGCTGTTTGCAGGTCTGCGTTGATTATCAACCGGCTAACACCTACAATACGTTTTTTCTTGCCGACATTATATTCTGCGACAAACGCCATTTCCCGCTCGTAATCTATGTTACAATACCGGATTAGCATTTCATGGGTAATGTCTTTTAATGGTTCAAAGAAACGGAATCTTTGTGTTTCCTCGGACAATCCGGCGAGTAACTCTTTTTCCATTATCTCATCTTCAGGTCGAATCGGTCTCAGAGTTAGAGACTTATCATCTTTAGTTGTCCAGGTTTCGATATATTTCACCGGGTAAGGAGATATGATTAAGTGACCGTATTGTTCTCCGTTTATAACTTTATCATCGAGTATTACCCGTGCATCCAGAGCAATCGCATCCTTCTTGATTACCAGCGGGTTGATATCCAGCTCTTTAATTTCCGGAAAGTCTATAATAATATTGGATATTTTCACCAGTACTTCATCGATTGTCAGTAAGTTAACCGGCAGATTATTACGGAACCCTTCAGATAGCATCTTGTAAATTTTAGTTTTCTCGACTAGACGCCTGGCCAACGTCTGGTTTAATGGCGGTAATCCTACTGCTATGTCTTTATAAAACTCGGCACTGGTGCCTCCCGCCCCAAACATAATTACCGGACCCAGTACATTATCTTTTTTACTACCGATAATAAGTTCATAATCATAGCCGGTAATCATTTTTTGTATCGTTACACCGGTTATGTTTGCATTAGGTTGTTTTTTCTTTACATTGGCCACCATATCATCGAAAGTTTTTCGCACAGCTTCAGGGTTATTTAAACCAAGTTTCACACCGCCGATATCCGACTTATGCGAAATATTTGGGGAATTTATTTTCATTACTACCGGATATCCCATTTCTTGTGCCAGGGCAACCGCTTCCTCAACAGTCCTGGCGGGTTTGGGTACTGTCGAGTTTATCCTGTAAGCAGTCAGCAGATTCTTCGATTCCTCTTCATTTAACAACGTCCGTCCGCTTTTCAGAGCGTTCCGCATCATCATTTTTAAATAATTTTTGGGAGCCCCGATATCCATTAATAACTGTTCTGGAGCTTCGTATAAAAGGTCGAGATTACCCTTATACTTATACATATATAAATATGTTTGGATAGCTTCTTCGGGAAATTCGTAACTCGGTATACCGTTTTCATAAAGGTATTGTCTGGCTTTAGCAGCATCGGCACCGCCCATCATAACAGTTAATATAGGTTTATTAAGGGTTGGTTTTAGCTTGACCAGTTCTTGAGCAAGAGCACTTGCCGTTGTAATTGACGTTGGAACGTAAATAACGAGCAAACCGCCTACTCCTTGGTCTTGTAGGGCGATATTTATAGCTTTAGCAAAACGCTGGGGAGTGGCATCACCTAATACGTCAATGGGGTTGCTCTTACTCCATGAAGGAGGCATTGCTTCATTCAGGTCTTTTATTGTTTTATCGTTTAATTTCGCTAGTTTACCTGAAAGTGTTATTAAAGCGTCGGTAGCTAAAACTCCCGGCCCGCCGGCATTCGTGACGATTGCCAGACGCGGGTCTTTTGGTAAGTAGGAAGTATTTAATATCGCCGCACAGTTAAACAGGTCTTTTATTTCCTCAACCCGTATTGCACCGGAACGGTCGAAAGCAGCATCATAATATGCATCTACTCCCACCATGGCACCGGTATGAGACATTGCGGCTGCTGTGCTTTCCGGAAATTTACCAGGTTTTAATATGATAATCGGTTTGTTTCGTGCGAAACCTTTTGCCGCACTCATGAATTTACGGGCATTCTTTAATTCGCTACCAATCGATTCCATATAAATAATAATGCTTCTGGTTTCCGGATCGGTACCGAAGTAATCGATTAAATCACCAAAGTCCAAGTCTACCATAGAACCTAATGAAACAAAAGAGCTGAAACCGATATCCTGACTGACTGCCCAGTCCAATACGGCCGTACCAAGCGCCCCGCTTTGTGAAAGAAAGGTAACATAGCCCGGCTTTGGAACTCTATCCGAGAAAGTAGCGTTTAAATTACTGGATGGTCTGATTACACCGATACAGTTTGGACCCAGAATGTGCATACCGTTTTTACGAGCAATCTTGATTACTCTATCTTCTCTGGCTTTTCCTTCGTCACCGACTTCTTTAAATCCTGAGGAAATAACAATAACCGATTTAATACCGATTTTAGCGCACTCTTCCATAATATCGGGGACAGTATCAGCTCTGGTAACGATAACGGCTAAATCGGGGGTCTCCGGAAGTAAACTTATATTATCAAACTTAGGCAGATCATATGCTTTACCTTTAGTCCCTACGGTAAAGACCTTCCGCTTATCTTTACCTGCAAGCAGGTTTTTTAATATGGCATTAGCTACGGAACCTTGCTTATCCGAAGCTCCGACCACGACCACGCTATCAGGTGAAAAGAACGCTTTTATATTATCCATATATCCACTCTCAATATTGCAGTTTACTCAATATCTCAATATATTTTTACACAATAATAGCTATACTCACAAGTATATTCATATTTATTTATTGAAGCATTTATGATATGGTTAAAAAATATTATAAACTATATTTTAATTATTAATTATGTTTTTGTTTTTCGATATCATTTAAACTATAATATTAACCGTTTATAACTCGATTTACTTTAACTATCTATTTTCGACTAAATAATATATTATCAGAGGGTGGAAATGGATAAGCTGATTATCACTGCGGCGTTAACCGGTAATATCACGTTGCCTACCCAGACACAATACCTACCGATTACACCACAGCAGATAGTGGATGAAGCAGTTAAATGTGCTGATGCAGGCGCGGCCTCAATTCATATTCATGCACGGGACTCCAATACCGGAGCCCCGACAACTGACCCGTCAGTTTATAAAGAGATTGCAGTATTGATGAAAAAAAGGACGGATGCCATTTTTGTCCCGACTACCGGTGGTACGGCTACAATGACACCACAGGAACGTCTAAAAATCATACCCTTTTTAAAACCGGAAATGGCAACCTGTAATCTGGGCTCAATTAACTTTTCCATTCATCCTGTGGCCGATAGATACAAAGATGGAGAATGGAAATTTTCCTGGGAAAAAGATTTTGCCGCTTCTACCAGAGACTTCATTTTTCGTAATACCTTTGGCGATATAGAAACGTTTTATAAAACAATGACCGAAAATGGTACCAAGCCCGAATTTGAAGCCTATGATGTAGGGCACCTTCATAATATCAGTTACTTTATACGGAAAGGTATTATCAAAACTCCGGTTTGGATTCAATTCGTAACGGGTATTCTTGGTGGTATCAATTCTGACCTGGAAAATATTATGTTTATGAAACAGACCGCTGACAAGTTAATCGGTCCGGATAATTATAAGTATTCCGTAATCGGCATCGGTTACCCTGCAGAATTCAATGTAGGTGCCCTTTCGATTATGATGGGTGGTATGGTACGTGTTGGTATTGAAGATAATATCTTTATATCCGAAGGTATGCTGGCAAAAGGAAATTGGGAACTGGTTGAAAAAATCGTTCGAATTGCCAAAGAACTCGGTCGCGAAATTGCCACGCCAGATGAAGCCAGGAAAATTTTGGGTTTAAAGGGCAAAGACAAAGTCAACTTCTGAAAATACTGTAAATTGACTTAAGAGAATACCTCGTAAATTCTTATATTTTTTACTTAATCTGCAACAGTTCTCATTCGCTAGTAAAATCTTTTAAAATACCCTATAATGAATCTACAAGCGGGTGTAACTCAGCGGTAGAGTGCTTGCTTCCCAAGCAAGACGTCACGGGTTCGAATCCCGCCACCCGCTCCAAATTACACAATTTTTGAAGCACTGCTCTGATTGAAACAATAAGACTATTATTCAGGGCATGTCACTGCTACCAGTCACTAATTAGTAATCAATCTTAAAATGCGGATGCTTTAGTTTCCAGGGGCGATTATCTTCATACTTGATGTCTTTTAATGGCACTAGCCTCCTGAAACGCCCCTGCTTCTCCATATGTTCTAATATCGGAAGAAATAATGTTTTTACCCCGACATCGTGTAACGGTGTCCCCTCAGTATAGTCGACTTCTATAGCACCGTTCGGGCAGGTCTGCTCACATAGATAGCACGTAATACAACGTTTACTGTCAAAGCGAATAGAAAATTCCCCCGAAGAGAAATCGATACATCCTGTCGGGCAATTATCTATACAGTGGGTACATTTAGGATATTTACACTTTTCCCTATTCACTTTAGCTACACGAGGGACCGCTTTTAAAAATGCGAGATATTCAGGAGTGGGCTCCATAGGAACCGGATTATATATCTCATCATATGCTTTACCCGTCGGTAACTTGGGGATGAGTTGGGTTTCCCCCTTGTATATCCTCCGGCTACGTTCAACCATTTCTGCACCAAAATGCTCTGCTTCTTCCAGGTCAATAGCGTCAGGATGTCCATCAGTCAGGTAAGGTTTCATGATAAAAGGATAAACAACGCTGCCGAACCAGTCGTTCCAGCCGATAACTGTTAAACCCCTCTGTATTAATCTCGGCACTACGTTTGCCATATACCAGGATGGCAGGCATCCATGAGTATTAAAAACAAAGGCATGTTTCCCATCTACAGGTTTCATCCCATCAATAAATTCTGTAACATTGAGGGGTTCTCGAAGTTCCATTATCGGGCTACCAATGCCAATGAGGTCATAATTTACCATGTCCCTTGGCGATACATCCTTGAGGCGAGCTATGTCATACTGATCTCCAGTCTGACTGGCCTTTTTCAAACCTCTATGGATTGCATGAGCGATCTTCTTAGTATTTCCGGTTTGAGAATAATAAACTACTATACTTTTCAACCCTTCCCCCTTAATAAGCATTGTTTAATAATATATAAACGTCTATGTAATATGTCAATCTCTTATTCTCATTTTTATCTTTCCCTCAGGTTTGTTGGCTTCATTTTAGCAAGCACTTTATACATTATTTCGATATAGAACGATGGATTTGATGACAAACGGGTTATATATGTTATTAAAGTAATTTCATAATTTCGATGTTACTCGTCCAGGGTGTTTTCATAAGGTTCATGTTAACAAATGTCTGAGTACTCCTTATTCCCGGTAACTTAGATACCTGCTCCATCATAAAAGTATTGAATTCGGATGAATTGCGGAATAACAGCATCGCTATAATATCAAAAGTTCCGGTACACAAAGTTAAAAAATATACGTTTGGATAATCAGCTAGTTTCTCGGCAACCTCTAGTAGTTTTTCTATATCGACTGCAATACCTAACATACAGGTAAATTCAAACCCTATTTTTGTTGGATTCAATACGGCTTTTATCTGTATTACTTCTCTATTTACAGCAAATTTTACCCTGTTTCTAATAGTTCCTTCGGAAGCTCCAACGATTTTCCCTAAGGCATTATAGTTTTGTCTGGCGTTATTCTGAAGGTTCATAATGATATTTTTATCGATATCATCCAATGTATGTACTTTTGTTTTGAGGTATTTTTTCACCTTTAATCCTCCAATATGAATATATTAACTATATTATATTTAGTTTAGTTCCCTTCGTGTTTATTTCCTACTATAACAGGACCAATTTTATTGTCATAGAGAAATTTACCAACACACCTAATAAATCACACCGATTAAAAATATAACGCCGTTCGCCGATAACTACCTTAATTTATATTCTGTTAGTATTAAATACCAATTAATATTAGCATTTTTTATAATAATATCGTTAATTATTGCTGTATTCGTAATATTATATAAAATATTTACTTGACTGTATTAGTATTCCATAATATTATCAACTTGTCACTTATTCATATCAAAGGTAATCCCCTAACCACATTTCAACCTAACAATTTTGGACGGATACCGGTGTAATAAATATAGAGGTTAATTATGGGTATATGGATGAACGCAGGAGATGTGTTAAGAAATAATGCACATCTGCATCCACAAAAAATAGGAGTGAAAGATTTAAACCGTTCGCTGACTTTTTCAGAGTGGAATGACCGGACTAATCGGTTAGCCAATGCTTTACTGGGGATGGGACTTAAACCGGGAGATCGTTTTGCGGCTTTAGCCTATAATTGTGTCGAATGGGTGGAGATGTATGTCGCAGCAGCCAAAGGGGGATTAACGATAATCCCCCTCCTATTCCGTTTAACTCCGGATGAATATAAATATATTTGCGAACATGGCGAAGTGAAAGCTTTAATAATACAGAACAACTTTATAGAAACCATCGACTCCATTCGCCGGAAGCTGGCGATACCTAAAAAAAACTATATATGTTTCGGTGGCGATGTAGCCCCAAACGGATATCTGCACTACGAAACAGTCATAAAGAAGGCTTCTAATACAGACCCCGGGATAATCGTAGATGATGAAGCTCCCTGGACAATTACATATACCTCGGGAACTACCGGTATACCGAAAGGAGTCGTACGTTCCCACCGGAGCTTCACTTCCGATAACTGGTTACATATAGCAAATTTTGAGTTCTCTGAATCGGACATTGGTCTTCTGGTAATGCCGATGAGCCATATCAATTCGATTTTCTTCTTTGGGGCCTTATCAAGAATTGGCGGGGGAATATTTATATATAGCAGGGCTAGTTTCGACCCGGAGCATTACCTGAAAACTATGCAGGATGAAAAAGTTACTTTTACTTCACTTGTCCCTACACATTATGTAATGCTGCTGGATTTACCTGATATAGTAAAAGCCAAATATGATGTTTCTCACGTAAGAAAGTTACTTTGTTCATCTGCCCCGGTTCAGAAAGAAACCAAACTTAAAGCAATGGAATACTGGAAAAATGCTGGTATCTATGAAGAATACGGGACTACAGAAACCGGTGGGGTAACTGCGTTACGGCCCTACGAGCAGATGCTAAAGCTGAGTAGCATTGGCCGAGAACATTATGGTGTAGAAAAAATCAGACTTCTCGACGAAAATGGTTTTGAGGTCGCCGATGGTGATGTAGGACAGATTTGCGTCCGTTCCTCATCATTGTTCACCGAATATTTTAAAAACCCGGAAAAGACCAGGGAAGTGTTTAAATTTGACGGATATTTTCAGACCGGCGATATGGCAATGCGGGATACTGAGGGATATTATTATTTGGTTGACCGTAAGGCCGATATGATAATTACCGGTGGTGAAAAAGTGTTTCCTTCCGAAGTGGAAACGCTACTGGCACAACATCCCAAAATAAAAGAGGTATCTGTCGTTGGCATACCGGATAAAAAGTGGGGTGAGTCGGTTAAAGCGGTTATCATACCAGCGGATGGAATTAGTCCATCCAAGGAACTGGAGCAGGACATTATCGAATATACACGTGGGAAGATTACCACCTATAAACGTCCTAAGTCGGTAGATTTTATTCGGCCGGAACAAATGCCCAGAACAGCCACTGGTAAAATATTACGTCGAAAAATACGGGAAATGTATAAAAAGGAATAGTGTATCATTTTTAATGTTAGGTAGTATTAAAACATGCGTAATACAACTTATTATTTGCAGTTGTGTGACAGTTGATTAACACCCCCCTTTAATTTGGTCTACATCTCCGTCAAGATAATCTTTATGACAATGACACGAGCATAAATATTGGGTTGGACCCCCTACCAGCTTTCGCCCAGCTTTTATAAGTTTAAGTTCATAACATTTATGCGGCTCGTCATCAAGACAATCACATTTACCTTTTAATCTCGATTCGTTCACTCTAAAATTCCTTCTAGTACCTTATCTTAAGCTTTTTACTTAGTAGTATATTATGGTTTAAATTATATAATTATCAAGGGGGAAAATGTTCTGCGGACTGTACACGATGGTGGGCGGTAATGGGCTCGAACCATTGACCTCTGCGATGTCAACGCAGTGCTCTAACCAACTGAGCTAACCGCCCTAATTAATACAGGCAATTTATTCTAACCGATGTTTTCACGCAGCGTCAAGCTTTGATACCCCATTTTGTAATACTGTATGTTTATTACGAAATACTTATATATGGTTACTCTTGTATTTCGACTCTTTAATACTTACAATATAAATCAACAAGGTAAGAGATAAGGAGTAGACCTGTGGTTGTTTGCCTGAACAAAGACTTCGAATTACTTCGCGTCGGTCTTAGTGTTATACCTATAAGGGTAGCTGACGTGGACCATAATGTGGCTGTCATCATTAAGTCGATGAAACAGGCAGTCCGTAACGGAGTACAGGTTTTAGCGTTTCCCGAGATGGCAATTACCGGCTACACAATTGGCGACCTCGTCCAGCAACAGGCTTTACTGAATAAAGCGGTTAAGGGGCTTGGCGTATTATTACAGGAGAGTTCAAAAACCAACCAGCTAATAATTGTTGGTACACCGATAGAAGTAGGACAAAGGATTTTTAATTGTGCGGTGGTTTTGAGCTCCGGCCGTATATTGGGTATCGTACCTAAAACACTGTTACCAAATTATAAAGAATATTATGAGAACAGGTGGTTTACCTCCAGCCGGGACGCAACGACTGATAATACGGAAATCCTCGGCCAGTCCGTATATTTCGGTACTGATTTGTTATTTAGATTGAACGGTCTGGATTCCGCTATAATCGGTATCGAAATTTGTGAAGACCTCTGGGTTCCCTTGGCACCTCATGAATATCAAGCTTTAGCCGGAGCTACATTACTAGTTAATATTTCGGCAAGTAACGAAATACTTGGTAAAGCTGAATGGCGTCGTAACATGGTTACGTCTGAGTCAGGACGTTGTTTAGCGGCTTATGCCTATGTATCAGCCGGTAATGATGAGTCTTCGAACGACCTGGTATACGGCGGACATTCTATCATTGCCGAAAACGGGTCAGTGCTCAATGAATCAAAACCGTTTTCAACTAATTCGGACTTATTAATCTCCGACATTGACCTGCAGCGTCTTGTCCATGACCGGTACCAGCAAACTAGTTATCATGATACGTCACGCCAATTAGAAACTTTCCGTATCATTGATTGTCAGGTCAAGGATATTCCCGCTTCCAAACTATATTGTAATATTAATCCGCATCCGTTTGTACCTGACGAAACTGAACGCCGTGCGGAAAGGTGCCATGATATATTTTCTATGCAAGTTGCCGGTCTGGCAAAGAAGCTTTCCGGTGCCCGTAAAAACAAACTTGTACTTGGCATTTCCGGAGGCTTAGATTCGACGTTAGCTCTTCTCGTTGCGATAAAGACAATGGACTATCTGGGCTTGCCTCACAAGAACGTATTTACTTATACTCTACCGGGCTTCGGCACTACTTCGCGTACTAAAAATAATGCCACGAAACTCTGTGAAGCTCTTGGGGTTAGTTTCGCTACCGTAAGTATCAACATGAGTTGCAAATCAGTGTTAAAGGATCTCGACCATGAGAATATTGAGGATATAGTTTTCGAAAACGTTCAGGCGAGATACCGTACGGAATTCCTATTCAATAAAGCAAATCAGTTAGACGGAATAGTGCTCGGTACCGGCGACCTTACGGAAATAGCTTTAGGATGGGCTACTTTCGCCGGCGACCAGCTTTCCCATTATCATATAAATGCATCTGTACCAAAAACACTGGTACAGTATTTAGTGAAATGGGTAGCTGACGAAGAATTATCTAATTCACCGGCTCAACACATTTTATACGATATTTTAAAAACCCCGATATCGCCCGAATTACTGACTCCTTCCCGTGGGAATATCCCGCAGAAGAGTGAAGATATCATCGGGCCTATAGAGTTGGCGGATTTTTACCTGTATCCTTTCATCCGTTTTGGTACGCGACCGGGAAAGATACTGTTTATGGCATATCAGGCTAACCGGTTGGGTTTATTTGACCGTAAATATTCATTAAACGACTTATACCGCTGGCTGCAGAGCTTTATAAAGAGATTCTTTACTAACCAGTTCAAACGCACCTGTATGCCGGAAGGGCCTAAAGTCGGTTCGGTCAGTTTATCGCCGCGGGGTGACTGGCGTATGCCCTCCGATGCTGAAGCTGGCGCATGGTCATCCGACCTTGAAGCAATGTACGACGAGCTGAAACTGGCGGTAAGAAAGAAATAATCGTTAGTTATTATATCGAATTTAAAACAAACCGTATGCTCCTATTTTATTAACACGAGGTATTAATTGACCTTTATCATAATTAAATTAATATAGTAACCCGTTTGTATATTCGTTTGTATAATTGACATCGATATCGGTATTTTTTAAACTGAAAAAGGGGTGACTAATGGAAGTAATCGTTTACTCCACACCGACCTGACCATACTGCAATATGGTGAAAGAGTTTCTTTCGAGCAAAGGCATACCTTTTCAGGAATATGACGTTTCCCGTGATTCCGCTGCGGCTCAGGAAATGATAAATCGAACCGGACAGCAAGGTGTTCCGGTAACCATTATTGATGGTCAAATTGTTATTGGTTTTGATAGACCTCAGTTAGACCGGTTATTGGGGCAAAATATTAAACCGGTATTCGGGGCTTCGATAGCTGATGCTGACCGGATAACCGGAGGTAAAGCAGCCGGAGCTTACATCGGTCAGGTCCGTCCGAACTCGGTAGCAGCATCAATGGGATTAACCACCGGAGACATTATTATTGCGGTGAACATGCAGGTAGCAAGTAACGCCGATGATTTTGTATCGTTAATATCAAGATTTAAACCGGGCAACCGTTTTTCGATAACCTACGTCAGAAACAACCGTCCGGTAACTATAGAAGGTTCCTTCTGATAAAGTTATTAAGTATTCATCTGTAAAAAGCGGTGGGCTCGCAGTGCTGCTTTAGCCCCTTCTCCGGCAGCAATGACAATCTGTTTTTCCGGTACGTCAGTAACGTCACCTGCTGCGAAGAAACCTGGGACACCTGTTTCTCCCGAGCAATTTACAGGAACTTCCCCGGCCGAATTAAGTTTAACCAGTTCTTTAACAGCATCCGAATTCGGTATTAAACCTATCTCTATAAAGACTCCGCTGACGTCCAGTATCCTGACCTTTTTACTTTTAACATCTTCCATCGTAACTTGTTTAACTAATTGTTGGCCTTCAATTTTTGTGACTTTATATTCGATATATATATCAAGATTCTTCTCTTGGAGCAGTTTATTCGCCAAAATTGGGTCAGCGGTAAGCTTCGTCAGTGAAATAATGGTTACGTTCTTGGCAATCTTTACCATATCTAAAGCTGCCTGAACGGCAGAATTACCGCCCCCCACAATAGCCACAGGCATTCCGGCAAATAACGGTCCGTCACATACCGAGCAGTAAGTAACCCCCTTACCGGTAAAAGTAGTCTCACCGGGGACATCTAAACGTCGGGATTGTTTACCAGTCGCAAATACTACTGCTTTAGCTTGGTACTTTTCCCCTGTATCAGTCGTCGCTTCAAAACCGTCTTCGGTACGGGATACCAGCGTTACTTTCTCACCTGTTTTCTGATCGATGGGAAACTGGCTGATTTGCTGGTGAAATTTAGAGATTAACTCAGACGCTGTAATAAACTGATAACCCAAATAGTTTTCGATGCCCATCGTCCAGTTCATCTGTCCGCCGATATCACTACTGAGAAGCAGTGTCTTTAACTGTTTACGAGCGGCATAAACTGCGGCCGATAGCCCAGCCGGTCCCGCCCCGATTATCATTATCTCGTACATATACGTTAACTATTATAACATAGCCAATATTTTCTTCAATACATCAACTAACCTTTTATTATTATCATATAAGTCATACAATGGTGAGTGAATATGACTGAAGCGGCTCATATATCCGAACAGGGCACTCGTGCTGAAATGGAAGATGCCCATTTTTTAGACCTGAATTTTGGTAACCAAAGTTGGGTTTACGGCGGTGTTTATGATGGTCACAGAGGCAGTATTACAGCTAACTATGCTGCGGAACACCTGCCTTTATTATTCCTCGAAAAATACCTGTCTTCTAAATCGCCTTCCAAAGCATTTATCGAAAGTTACGAAGAAATATCTGACGCCGTAAGAAAATATGATTCAGGTTCTACTGCTGTAGATTTTTTCATTAAAGAGGATAAGGTATATACGGCGAATGCCGGGGATGCCCGTGCTATAGTCGTTTATCAAGATACCGTTCACCAACTGACCACCGACCACCGTCTGGGCAATCTTGAAGAAGAGCAGCGGATTATTAAAATGGGGGCTGAAATAAGGCGACCTTACGTGATGCGCGGTTTATCCGGATTAATGCCGACCCGCTCTATCGGCGACGAGTATTTTAAACCGGTAGGTATTATCGCCACCCCTTCAGTTAATGAATATGAAATACAAAAGGATGATATCCTGTTAATTGCTGCCTGTGACGGCTTGTTCGATTTTATAAGTAACGAGGAAATAGCCGTTCTGACACGTCGGTACCGGCAACCCGAAGCCTTATTAGCAATCTTGAAAGAAGAGGTCTTTATTATTCGCTGCGGTACTGATAATATGACCGTTATTGCCGTAAAGCTACATTAATCTGTTATCACAAGTTTTCCGATAAACCGAGTATTATCCCACTCATTAATGTATCAGAAGCTATCTAATATATTCGTTTGTTCAGATCTTAGGTTCGTTCTTTAAATATTTCTCCGGGTCTTTATCAAAGGCTATCTTGCATCCTTTCGCACAAAAATAATAAGTATTACCTTTGTATTCTGATTTTGCCGGGGCGGTTTGTTCATTTACTACCATGTGGCATACCGGGTCAATAGCCATATTAATACTCCTTTATGATTTATTTATTTTTATAAAACCTGTGCCATAGCTATTTTCTTACGTAGTGTATCAATTTCACGGCGTAAGACTCCTGTTTGAGACGAACTCTGGGCCATTATATCCAGGCTCCATTCTATTAAAAACAGTTCCCTTTTCGTGGTTTTTAATAGTGTCGTACGCACCTGATCCTTCTTATTATCCAGTATAGCCTCCATATTACACTCCCCTTCACTCAATATATTTGTTCTTAATACGCGGTATCACTATGGGCATTAAAATAATACTCAAAAGTAAAAATACCCAGATAGAGCCACCGGCTCTTTCAACCATTGAATAGTTTCCGGCCAGCGTTCCAAAGAAAAATCCCGTACCCGCAATTGCCGGTATTCCAAGGTAAATCAGTGCACTGACAACGCTTGATTTCCTCATATTACCCCCGTATGAGCCTTAATCTTATTGTTTGCCTTTTGCTGGCGCCGTACTGCCGGAACAAACCCTCTCATTCTTAATGTATTTAATGTTACCGATATTGAACTTATCGCCATTAATAGTGACGCTAGTTCAGGACTGACAATTTGACCTGAGAACGGATAAATAATACCCATTCCCAGCGGTATTGCCAGCGTATTATAACCGAAAGCCCAAAATAGGTTTTCTTTAACTTTCCGTATTGTCGCCTTCGCAACCTGAATTCCGCTTACGACGTCCAGTAAATCGTCTTTTATTAATACTACCTGTCCCGTTTCCTTCGCGATATCCGTCCCGGAACCGATGGCAATCCCTACATTAGCCTGCGCCAGTGCCGGGGCGTCATTAATACCGTCTCCGACCATGGCTACAATTTTCCCTTCTGTCTGCAATTTTTTAATTTCATTCGCTTTTTCTTGTGGTAATACCTCGGCCATCACCCTGTCTATTCCGACAGACTTTGCTATTGCTTGTGCAGTACGGCGGTTATCACCGGTAAGCATGGCTACCTCGATACCCATCTGGTGTAATTGTTCAATCGCCTGTGAAGATGTCTCTTTCACTGTATCGGCAACAGCTACTAAACCTATGGTTACCCCATTCTCAGCTACGAACATTACTGTCTTACCGTCATTTTCTAATCTTTCTACTTCAGGGATTAAACCATTCAGTCTTATATTTCTTTCACCCATCAATTTCCGGTTGCCTAATAATATACCCCTTCCGTCTATTTCGGCTTCAACTCCGTATCCTGGAATGGCGTTAAAATTATTCGTTTCCACAATGGTTAGACCGCGTTCTTTTGCGCCCTGAACAATAGCCTCTCCTAATGGGTGCTCGGAATTCTTTTCTACCGAAGCTGCTAACTGTAACACCTCGTTCACCTGTAAAGTATCAGTGATAATATCAGTCACGGCCGGCTTACCTTTCGTTAAAGTACCGGTCTTATCGAAGACTACCGTATTCACTTTTGAAGTAATCTCGATGGCATCTGCTCCTTTGAATAAAATACCGTATTCGGCACCTTTACCCGTACCGGACATAATTGCTGTGGGCGTTGCCAGCCCTACCGCACATGGACAGGAAATAACCAGCACGGTTACCGAAACAAGTAAAGAAAAACCGAATGCCCCTACTGTCGTTAACATATACGGTGTTAATACCAGACGGCTATCAGGTGTAAACCATAAATTAAAGCCGATGAAGAACCAGAATAAAAACGTAGCTAACGACAAAGCATGGACACCCAGGATAAACTTCCCGGCTACGCTATCGGCAATTCTCTGAATAGGGGCTTTGGTTGTTTGGGCTTCTTCCACCAGTTTAATAATCTGAGATAATGCAGTCTCAGTTCCTACTCTGGTTGCTTTGAACTTAAAGACACCGGTCTTATTAAACGTACCGCCGATAACTTCATCACCATTGCGTTTTTCAACCGGCAAACTCTCGCCTGTAATCATCGACTGGTCTACTGCTGAATAGCCTTCGATAACTATGCCGTCTACCGGTAATGCTTCACCAGGCCGAACTGCCAGAATATCATTTATCTGTACTTCTTCTGCCGAAACTTCGAGTTCCTGTCCGTCTCTAATTACTCTGGCTATTTTCGGCTGTAATTTCATTAAACGCCGTATTGCTTCAGAAGTACGTCCACGAGTTACCGCCTCCAAATACCTGCCTAGAACAATAAAGGTAATCAATAAACCAGCTGCTTCATAGAAAGTGGCGTCTTTACCACCAAAGCCGGCTTCAGGCCAAAAAGTGTTAACCACCGCAATACCATAAGCGGCACCGATGCCCGTAGCATATAATAAATTCATATCGGCGATGCCGTGCCGCAAACCGTTCCAGCTATTGATGAAAAATTGCCTGCCCGGTCCGAAAACAATCGGCGTCGTTAGAATAAACAGCAGTATTTTATTATTTAGGATATCCGGTAATATTTTTGGGAAGAAAAAATAAGGTTGCATCGTTCCCAGCATAACGATACCGCCCAGTATAGCTGCAATAATAAGGTTAGTCCGCTGCCTGCGGATATCTCGTTCCCGGGATTCTCTTTCGCGGTCAAGAGCAGCTTGCCCTTCGACCTTATCCGCCACGTTATAACCCAATTCGGTAATCATGTGTTTCACTTCTTCAAGAGAAGTAATTTCCGGGGCATATTCCAATTGGGCTTTTTCTAAGGGCAGATTGACGACTATTTTATATACTCCAGGCAATTCACCAACCGCTTTTTCAATGTTGGACACACAAGCAGCACAGGACATTCCCGCTATTTGTAACGTCGCTGTACTGAGCACAACTTCATAGCCGATTTCATCTACCGCTTTTTTCATTACGGACAGAGAAACCTGCTCGGTGTCATATTCCACAGAAGCTTTCCCGGTAGCCAGATTGACAATTGCTTTCTTTACGCCATGTATCATGCCCAGAGCAGTTTCGACATTTGCCACACAGGAAGCACAGGTCATACCGCCAACCTGTAAGTTAACCTTTTTTAACACGGATTTATTTCCCTTAATTTAGTCACGTCTAAAATTATGACCTAATTATTCTCATCCGTATATAAGTATAGATACATATTTTTTTAAATAGATTCACGTATTTATAAATTAACTTCCCGCGGTTTATCTTGTATAATGATTACAGGTAAAGTATCCGGAGGTTAATATGGCTGATATAAAAAGTGCTTACGAAATTGCGATGGAGAAAGTGGATAAGATTCCTAAAGCTACCGGCGAGGAGCTTTTAAAATGGAAGTATACTCCCGAAGGTGAAAAACTGGCGGCAAACTATTTAAGAGAGGATTTTGATATAGCCGCGGAATTGGGTAAATATTCCCCTGATATCGCTGGATACATAGTTACGGGGGCTACGACGATACTGGTCCGAAATATCAATCTGCCCAGTAGTGACATCTTTAAAAAGACCAATAAACGGGTGATGGATGGTATTAAAGTAATTAAGAAAGATAAAGTAACGATAGAGAACCTATTCAGCCAGATTAGACGGTTATTCAGTCATTATTCCGAACAGGGTGAACAGCAGCGCCGGCAGGCTTACCAGCAGGTTAAGGCGACCTTCGAGGCTAAATTACAGCAAGCTATTCAGCAGCAGATGGGCCAAAACGCGGCCGGTCTCAAAATAGACGTTGAGAAGCAGCCGCAATTCCAGGAAGAATGGCATAAGATACTCAACCAGCTTGAGTCACAATATATCAAACTATTGGAAGAATATAAGCAACAGCTACTTGAAGCAAAATAAATACAGGTAACGGATAAATGGAGATTGACGAACGTATATTAGATGCCGTCCGGCAAACTGAAATAATCAGGCTGCCCAAGCAGACTTTGTCTACTTTCGGTATCACTAATATTTACTATTACCTGCTTACCGAACCGATTTATACCGAGCTGGATAGTCATACTACCGAAACTGTCATTCGTGAAGGCAGAGTCATAGCCCAGCGGCCGCGTGTCGTAACACCTTACTACCTTACCAGGCTAGAAGGTTTCAGTACCGACGCCCGTCATTATTTCGAAATGTTATTACAGGAGCACGGGTCTAACGCACCGGGAATTTTCTATACGTACAAGAATGAGCCGAAAGAAATGAACATCGTCTCTGACAGCGTTCCGGCCGTAGTCGATAAACTGAATGCAGACATCGACCGTAGCGGCGATTCTCTAGTCTCGATTATCAAAGGCCGGGACGAACTCTGGGATGTTTCCCTGATGAAGTTCATATACGAAGTCACCCGAAGTTCACTCGGTAATAATGTCAGGGACTTCAGTACGCGGGGATTATTACATACGGACCGCCGTGGTTTACCTGGCGAAGCCCGTATGAGAATCGAACAGTTGTTTGCCAAAGTTGAAGCTGGAGAAATTGAGCCACGCGATTTGAAAGACGAACTGGCTCGCTGGGATGTTTTTGAAGATTATCAGGACAGGTTTTTAGACCTGTTCAGAAAGAAGTCGTAATGCCGTTAAATATTACGGTCATTAAAGCTAGAGATTTACCCGAAGCCTGGTTCCTATCATTACGTAAAGTATTAACCGAAGGCCGAAAGTATAAAATTGAACGTGGTAGTTATGCCGGACAACACCGGAAAGAACTCGATTATGCGATTATCCACGTTGAATATCCGGAAAGCCGTCCTCTTGTGCCTACGGTACCTCCCGGTATACCTTCACCCAGCACTATGGATTATATCGAAAGCTATCTGCCCTATTTGATGACTTCTCACAAAGCTGAAGGTGAACAATATACCTACGGTCAGTTTCTCGAGAAACAAATCGCTGATGTCATCCGGATGTATAAAAACGACGGCCATAATACCAACCAGGCGTTTATGGCTGTGGGCGATGCTCAGTCGATAAACCTGCCCGACCCCCCCTGCCTGCGTAGCATAGATACCCGTATCAGTAATAATAGACTGCATTTTATGGTCTATTTCCGCTCCTGGGATTTATGGGCGGGATTTCCCTCTAATCTAGCGGCTATTCAATTGCTGAAGGAATATATGGCTGATGAAATCGGCGTCAAAGACGGCGAACTGATTGCTTCCAGTAAGGGACTGCATCTTTACGAGTATAGCTGGGAACTGGCTAAAGCCGTCGCCCAAATTTAATCTGTAAAAATATAATTATTAATTGACACTCCAAGCACAACTCATTTATGATAATATTGTTTTCTATGGTGGCGTAGCTCAGTGGTAGAGCAGGGGACTCATAAGCCCTTGGTCGGTAGTCCGAATCTACCCGTCACCACTTTTTTGTTATAATAATAAAAGGAGCTTACATTTATCATGACTAAAACAGAAATTCTGAATCTTATTAAAAATAATGGTATTTGCTTTATGGCAACTGTTGAAGGGCAAAAGCCACATGTTCGCGGGATTGGAATAGTCGATGCAAACGATAACGGCATTATCATACAGACCTGGAAAATTAAGGATATACATAAACAAATAATTAATAATCCGGAGGTAGAACTCTGTTTCAATGACTTTAAGGCTGGAGTCCAGGTGCGGGTGAGTGGTAAAGCGGAATTAATCGAAGACCCGGATTATGTACAGAAAGTTATTAATGATCGCCCATTCATGAAGCCTATAGTGGAATCGAAAGGCATCGATGTAGTGGCTATATACCGTGTAAAAGGTAAAGCTACTATTTGGACTATGGACACTAACTTTGCTCCCAAAACATATATTAACCTTTAATCATATTACTGGTAATATTCCGAATCTGCCCGTCACCACTTTATTGTTTCTAAGTGCATGTCAAAAGCTAATTATTGAGTATTTTATTTAGGCTGCAACTTCTCTACAGCCTTTTTAATAAAGTCTTTCACAAATTCGTCCTTCTCCTCAAATAAGGCTTGGGTAAGAGTTTCTAATGCCATTGCACCTCCTATTTTACCCAGTGCCCTTACTGTTTCCTGACGAACAAACCTATTATCGTCTTTTAGTAATACAATAAGATAATCTACCGCTTTATTATCTCCCATGATTCCAATTGTTTCTGCTGCACTGCGCCTGACGTTGCTATCCTTGTTTTTGAGCTTATTAAGTAGTTCAGAAGGTGCTTGTTGCCTGGCAGTCTCTTGTTGCTCAGGAGACCTTTGTGCTCCGGGAAATGCCTGTGGTCCAGGGGGTGCCTGTTGTCCGGGAGGTGCCTGTGTATATGGAGATGCCTGTTTTCTTTTCTCTTGTTCTGTCATTCCCTTCCTCCGGCTATTACTTATCCATTTCTTCTTTATACTAATTGTATCACACGACTGCTGATATGACAGTCTAAACAAAATACTAAATAACAGATTCTCCTTTCAAATTATGAGCTTAAAATCGTACTCGCATACATATTAACCTCTTTCCGATAGTCGTGTACTCTCGCACGCAATCGAACGAAAAGGAGGATAGGTTCAATGTCTGTTTAAGCTATGGTAACCATAAAAAGAGCTATTTGTCTTTTTGGGGCAGTTAACGTTATTATATTAGTTATATCCAAGACTGGTATGCATAAGCCCTTGGTCAGTAGTCCGAATTTACTCGCCACCATTAATTCTTCAAGGAGGAATTCTACAAATGATAGTATTAACAGCAATGGCCAAAGTAGTTGACGGTAAGGGTAAGGAATTTGAGAGGGAGTTTAATAAACTGGCTCTCAAGGTGCGTAAAGACCCAGGTGTGATAGCCTATGTTCTACACCGTAATGTTCAAAACCCCAATCAATACTTTGTCTTTGAAAAGTATGAGAATGACGAAGCGTTAAAATACCATACCGCAACGCCTCACTTCCAGGAGTTTATTAAAAATGCCAATCCTATTTCAGCTGGTCCTCCTGAAGTCACCGCTTACCAGGAAATCGTCTGAAGCCATTTTGGTTATCAGGTATTACCGTTAAGAATATGTTAATCCTCTTCGGCCGGTAGTCCGAATCTATCCGTTGCTATTAATTTTCTATTGTTACATAGGGCAATCCGGCCGCAATCCAATCGGGCATACCACCCGGAGATAGGTTAAAAACTTCCTTGAAACTAAGTGACTCCATTAATTTCAATACCTGTCCGCTGCGATTCCCGGTTCTGCAATAAATAAAGTAGGTTATATCTTTATCCAGTTTCGCGAGGTCATCTTTGAATGTTGCAGCGTAAAAGTCCATGTTAATCGCATCTATGATATGCCCGGCCGCATATTCTGCGGGTGTTCGTACGTCTATTATTACGAAATCAGGATTATTCGCATTCTCTTCTATTAATCCGAATGCTTCTGGAACGGTTATATTTTTATAAGTACCGTTCACAGCTTGGTCTTCTCCGGCACATCCCGGTAATACTAAAATCACTAATAATACCATAATAACCAGTAGATATTTTACTAATCTCATACCGCTTTATCACCTTTTTAATTAAAGTCATTCGTTGCTCGGACAAACTGCCACCGGACATCCTGGAGTTAGACTGTCCCCAACAATTTGCAGTAAATCATTTTTACCCGCCTCTGAAAGGCCAAGGCTACCGATGGTCTTTAATAGTACATTCATATTGCCATATCCAACGCTATATCCGTTTAATCTGGCAGCGGCTGTAGAATCTCTGAAATCCGCCGGGTTTGGATAAATAGCATATAGCTCGTTTGCTAAAAGAGATACCTGGCGCAAATTATATTTTTGATGATAGTCCTCTGCTACATAAAAATTACCGTATGGTTCAATATCCGTATATAAAGTCATTCCTAATCTCTCTTCTTCTGACTTTAGAACCGCATTCGCCTGTTCCTTTTGTTTATCGTTTACATAGAATATTGCTGACCGGTACTGGATTAAATCGTTAGGATATATCGGATTATGTGCACTCCAAAATGTAGCGAGCAGTTGTTCATAAGAGATAACTGTGGGATCGTAATCAATTCTAACAGTCTCACTATGGTCTCCGAGATTATGATAAGTAGGATTTAATAAGCTGCCGCCCGAATATCCTGCCTGAGTGCGAATAACTCCTTCGATACTCCCAAACCGGGAGTCGGAACCCCAGAATCAACCTAAAGCAAAATATGCAGTTTCTATAGAATCATGGCTTTCCATATCAAGTAAGGGTAAATTCGTTTTTGTTGAAGACGCCGGTGTCGTATTATTGGTGTAAGTTACTGTTTGTTTACACCCTAAAGTTGAAACAAGAATGCAAATTACAATAAAACCGAGTGATAATAACCGTACCTTCCTAAACATTCCACATACCTCCCCAAGGCCGAATTTATAAGTATCATTACAATATAATCTACTCAACTCCTTATATCTTTAATTGTAACGTAGAGATATCTAACTTGCCAAAAATAGCAGTAACTTTTTCCACTAGTTACAATCAGGTGAATCACAATATTATCTCTCCCTATAACTGTTGCTTTTACTCTGATTAGTCCAGCGAGTTCTTATTATACGTAATATTTCCGAGTTTTTGATGATAATCACTTAATCCTTAGTCGGTAGTCCGAATCCGGTCCCTGTAACTGTAATTTTGTATTATAATATACTTACTACATGAATACTTACATAAAGGAAGGATATTAAAAAATGCAAGAGTTGATAAAATGTCCGAATTGTGACGGAACCGGTGAAATAATCCTGCCTGAATCTAAGTCACCGAATAAATCGTATCTTGAGGATAACCCCGGTATTTTTTCCAGAATATTCGGTAAACAGGAAAAACCGAAACTGAATTATAAAATTTGCTCTAAATGTAACGGATTGGGCATGATAAGACGCTAAATTATTTCGGAAATAGTATTTGAAGGATATTTAATATAGATGCTATACTATCACTCACGAAGCTTTGCTGTCAGAAGCCCTCGGCCAATAGGCCGGATTTAATTACCACAACTATTCTACGCAGTAACAAGTACAAAGGAGGCGCTTTATATATGTTAGTCGTTACCGCAGTAATCAAGGTAATCACCGGTAAGGGTAATGAATTCGAAAAGGAATTCCGTGAACTTGCTCTAAAAGTACGCAAGGACCCCGGTGCAATCGCTTATGTGCTTAACCGCCATACTCAAAATCCTAACCAATATTTTGTCTATGAAAAGTATGAGAATGAGGAAGCGTTAAAATACCACGGTTCGACGCCACATTTTCAGGCATTTATGGGAAAAGCCAAACAATTTGAGGCAGGGCCTCCGGAAATAAACGTTTACCAGGAATGTGATACCTAAAGTATAAACAAATACGCAACAAATTGTTGTTTAAAACCGCTATTCCTATGAAAACGAGAACCAAGAGAAGGTAGGTAAAAATGCAGTTTATCGAAGTAAATCAAAATACGTGTACCAAATGTGGTATCTGTACCGAAGAGTGCAGGATAGGATTAATCGAGTTTCGAGCCAACGAATTCCCCTCACCGGTACCGTTTATCGAAACAGCTTGTGTCAGGTGCGGTCATTGCGTCGCCGCATGCCCTACCGGCAGCCTAACCCACCGCGCGGTACCAGTCGAAAAATGTGTGCCTGTACAAAACGGACTGCAAATCAGTCCTGAACAGTGTGAACAACTCCTGAAGAGCCGCCGTTCCATAAGGTTATTTAAGAAAAAGCCGGTATCAAAGGAAATTATAAATAAGTTAATCGATGTAGCCCGTTACGCTCCTACAGCCGGCAACAACCAATGTGTAGAGTGGCTCGTGATAGAGAATCCTGATAGATTAGACAAAATTAGAAGCGCAATTACCGAATTTTTACGGTTTATGATTGCAAACCAGCCGGAATTAGCCGCAGAGGCACATATGCAATTGATATTGGAAGGACAGGAAAACGGGAAAGATGTACTCCTGCATCATGCCCCGGTCTTAATAATTACTCATGCTAAGTCGGATGATATTGTAGCCCCGCCAGCCTGTGCTGCTGCCTTAACCTTTTTAGAATTAACAGCCAGGAGCATCGGCGTGGGTACTTGTTGGAGTGGTTATACCATGTTATCAGCTGAGTTTCCTCCGGTTAAAGAAGCCTTAACCTTACCTGAAGGTCATTCGAATTTTGGAAGTATGTTAGTCGGCTACCCGAAACATAAGTATCACCGGATTCCGACGCGAAAGGATCCCGTTATAACGTGGCGTTAATATTTACTCGTAGGCCGGTTATGATTCAATCACCATACCGAATTAAATTACACACTATTTTACAATAGGAAATTACATTGGGACAGAAGAAACCACATAAACAAACACCAAAGAAATTGCCTGAATTTACACTATCGGATATTATAAACGCACCACGGCCTAAACCGGTAGTAAAACGTAATGATGGCATCGGTTGCGTCCACTGCGGCAGCACGAAAATCAAAGCCCAGGGTACCGTAAAAGTATTCCGTGGTATTAGAATGCAGCCGTATTATTGTTTTGACTGCAAGCAGATTTGCTATAAGGAAGAAATAAAATATTAATACTTAGCCCGCCAGTATATGTCTATGAGATGCCGGTTGCTTCTTATAGATTGCCTTCCGCCTCTTTTCCCATTTTATTCAAACGCGTATTGTAACCAAGAAATCCGTAAAGATAGTCCAGAGCTATCTTGCCTGTCATAATCGGGCTATCATTTAGTAACATTATTATTAGTATCTCTTTTTCTACGCTCCAGTTCTACATCCGGCTCTATGCGGTATTGTTCTACATCAAACTTATCCGAGGTGATGCCCGGAGCCTCTCCAATTTGCTTAGTCTAATCGGTGTGAAAATACTATTTATTCGTTAAATTACTTCTTTTGCATAATAGAATATTTTTAAAAAGAGAAATGATTCTATGTTGAAAAAACGTTATAATGTAAAATATTAACAGATTAAAATCAAGGGAGTAGTTTATGTCCGGATTTAACCCACAAGCCGTCGAGCTCAATCGTATTATCGAAAATCATAATCAAACAGCCTATGAGCTATTGTCCAAAAAAGGTAAAGCCATTTATTTTCCTGCAAAAGGAATCCTGGCTCAGGGAGCTGCAGCTAAGGGTAAAGAAATCAATGCTACGGTAGGCACGGCCTATAATGACGACGGGAAACCGATGGTCTTACCGAGTATTTCCCGCCTTTTAAATATTGATGCTAAAGATGCCTTTCCCTATGCTCCGAGTGAAGGAATCAAGCCCTTACGGGACAAATGGAGGGACCTGATAAAATTAAAAAATCATTCCCTGAATACACAAGAAATTAGCCTGCCGGTAGTCACCTGCGGCGTAACAAACGGTTTAAGTATCGTAGGTTACTTATTTTTTGATGATACGGATGAGATAATCCTATCCGACCTGTATTGGGAGAATTACGACCTGGTATTCTCTAATGCTTATGGGGTAATTTTAAGATTATTTAATCTATTTAAAAACAGAGCTTTTGATATTGATTCCTTCAAGGAAGAGGTGAATTCAGGTCCTATAGGTAAAAAAATAGTGCTCTTAAATTTCCCTAATAATCCCTCAGGATACACACCTACGGAAACAGAGGGGCAAGAAATAGTCCGTATCTTAAAAGAAGCCGCCGTTTCCGGTAACAAACTGGTCGTAATCTTGGATGATTCTTACTTCGGGCTTTTCTTTGAAGATGCCATAATGACCGAATCGTTATTCTCTAAATTAGCGAATTGCCATGAGAATATACTTGCCGTTAAAGTAGATGGCATAACCAAAGAAGAGTATGCCTGGGGTTTACGTATAGGATTCATCACTTATGGCATTAAGAATGGTACGCCGGAACTTTATAAAGCTTTTGAATCTAAGACTGCCGGAGCCATAAGAGGAAATATATCTAATTCACCTCACCTTTCCCAGTCTATCTTTCTCCATGGACTTATCTCTGAAAGCCATGAGAAGGAAAAGGAGAATAATAAAAAGGAAATTGGAAAACGATATTTACGGGTCAAGTCCGTATTTGCAGCACATCCGGAGTATGAAGAATATTTCGAGGCTTTACCTTTTAATTCCGGGTATTTCATGTGCGTCAAGCTGAAAAATACCAGTGCAGATAGAGTTTGGGAGTTACTTTTAAATAAATACAGTACCGGGGTTATTTGCTACAGCGACAAAAATATACTACGCATTGCCTTCGCCTCAACTCCCTTTGATAAATTAGAAAAGTTGTTTAATAACATACTTTTTGCCTGTAAAGATTGTGCAATTATTTAGGATTTTGCCGGTTAATTTTAAATACACTATCTAATGCCGTTTAAATATTCACAGGCTTTCCGCTTTTGTTTTAAGGCCGGCCAGCCATTTCTCATCGTATTTCGATAATCTCGGTTTTGTTACCGGATAGGTAAGAATGGCAATCCAACCGGTCATACTCTCTCTGGTTACTATTCTTGTATTTTCACCGTCTTCAATAAATTCCCATTCATGAAT
Source organism: Dehalococcoidales bacterium (assembly GCA_016927955.1). Taxonomy (GTDB): domain Bacteria; phylum Chloroflexota; class Dehalococcoidia; order Dehalococcoidales; family JAFGLR01; genus JAFGLR01. Next base: position 3,233 of record JAFGLR010000134.1, on the reverse strand, counting down.
AGCCTCGATACCAAAACGCCGTCCCTTCCAGCGAATTAGTTCCGGTTTCTTGGCTTTTATTATGGTAAGATTCCATCTGATACCACCGAGTTCTGCGGTAAAGGTAGCGCCTTCTGCTAACGGCCCTGATATATCCTGTTTTACGTAGGTTGTTTTTAGCCATTGGGGCCAGGATGACACGTCGGTGAGTATATCCCAGAGTCTTTCTGCTTTAGCTTTGACGTCTGCGGTGAATTCTACCTTTATTGTCGGCATTATTACACCTCCATCGAACTCGGGTAGGGCATATTATAACACCTGATGATTATCCTGTCCAAAGGATTTTTATCCTTTGTATCGTATCTACGTTTGTATTGACCCTATCCGACTATTAACGTTGTAATCCTTTTTCTTATTTCACGTATATATTTTTAGAAACAAGAAAAAGGAGAAATAAATATGAAAATTAGAACTTTGGCCACCATAATGTTAACCGGACTAGTTTTATTCCTCGGTGCATGTAGTGCAAATAATGCTGCGGATAACACTACGCCCCCCTCTCCTGAGTACCATCAGGTCGTTGCTACGGACGAAGATTTTAACGGGTCTGCTAATATTACGAAACAAATTGAAGTAAAAGACGGAGATACCATCACTATTATTCTGGATTCCAATGCCACCACCGGTTTTAGCTGGACGGAACAGGCAGTTATTAGTGATGCCGATATATTAACACAGACCGGCCATCAGTACATCGAACCGCAAACCCAAGATGATACACCTATGGTAGCTGCAGGAGGTACTGAGGAATGGACATTTAAAGCTAGCCAAACCGGTACGGTAAAAGTTAATTTAAGCTATGACCGACCTTGGGAAGGTGGTGAAAAGGGCGTCCGGACTTTTGAATTGACTATAATCGTTAAATAAAATCGTTTTCTCTTAACGTATTAAGGCTGGGGAATACTCCCCAGCCTTTTACATCACTTTTCTATTTCTTCTCCGAAAACCCGTCCGTAGTCGTGGCAAGCCCGCATCCCTTCGGTGGTATCGATAACGTCATCCTTCAACCGGAAAGAACTGAGTTTGAAAGGTACCATCTTATAAACGTATTCCATCGTTTCAAAAACGATGCTCGGGGCATCACCGCTGTGAGTATAGGAGCCGAAAGCACCTGCCAATTTCCCGGCCAGATTACCTTTCCGGGCGAAAAACAGGAATGTTTTTACGGTTTCCGTTATATCCCGGTGATAGGTCGGCGAACCGAAGATATATCCGTCATAATTATTCAGGTCATCGATTGTTTTAATATCGGATATCCTTTTTATTACAGCTTGTTGGCCGCTAATGCGAACTCCTTCCGCAATGAATTGAGCCATCTTCTCCGTGTTCCCTGTTAGACTGAAGTACGCCACTAATACTTTTTTCATACTAACCTCCCATATAATTAGTCTATAATATATTCAGCTATGCTAACCAAATGAATCACCGAACGGATAACTCATTTAATGTCAATATAATTTATCTATACGGCATTATCAATGATAATGTACTGTTTATCCTTAAGTTTAATTTTACGCAATTATCCCCTTATAGCACGTAATTATGGTAAAATAGCATAGAGGTGGGTATTGGTAAATTCAGTTGTGCTAACGATTATTCGGAGGTCACTTAAACATTCCTATGTATGAAGTTAATCGAAGCAATAATCGCTTTGCTGTTGATTGTGGCAAATGTAGAACAACCGTTAACGGCAGTTGCTTTACTAGCCATAATCAAGACTATCCAAAGAAAGTTTAACCTATAATTCATTGGTCTTCACCAATACCCACCACATAAAGAAGGAGTTATATGCCTTCGCAAGATGAGACTGAGAAATTAATTGCCGAGATTGTGGATGTCTTTCTTCATAGACTGAAACAAGAGCGGAAAGAAATGGGCTTGATTCTAAAAGAATTGGATTCCCCTGATTATCGTGACGGTTTGGCACATAGAAACCCCTCCTTATCAAAGCAAGCCGAAGGTTTAACATTGGATGAGTACAAAGAGCGATTACACGATAAAGCAGTCGCAAGGGCAATGGTTTACGCTTTCTTAAAGGCATATCGTTATCTAAAACATAATCCAAAAATTCTTGAGCAAGAATAGTGTAATGTTGCTTTGAATATTCGAGTGACATTTTGCCTCCTACGTGTTAAGAGGGGATAATTGCCTAATTTTAAGTTTATTCCTGGATGTCAATATCGCCCCTTCTTAGTACTAAAGTAACCTTAATTTGCCTCAGCATAGTACTATAATATTATTTAAATATCCGATAGTTTTTGGTACATTATAATAGCGTCATAATAGTTGTTAAATTTTTTGCCGAACGTCTGGTAATACTAATTATTCATTAATTATTCGGTTGTTAATGTAGTCTAATCAATTTATACAAAACAATCGGTGTGGTGAGTGAAATGCTAAATCAGAGAAGGCTTGTTTATCCGACCAAAATGAATAACCAAAATAATATCCGACTCAATCAAGATAACATACCGGCCGGTATTAATAAGGATTCCGGTGATAACCCTTCAGAAATACTACAACATTTACAACGAAATAGTAATATCTTACGTGACCGTTATTTTTGGTATGTTGTTATCCTGGCAATCCTTATGGGTATTTTTTGTTATGCACCTAAACTTGCCATACTAGCTGGAGTAGCCCCCCTACCTGATTGGGAATATGCTTTTTTTGTTGCCGGCTATCGTACATTTTATATTTTATGTGTTACTGTAGCCGCCTGGCGTCTCGGCATATTAAACGGGATCATCACGTCTGTTGTATTAGCTTTGGTATTATTTTCGCCCCTTCTTTTTACCCCGCCTGCCGCATTTAACACATGGCTTGAGTTAGGTGTCGTCGGGTTTAGTATCATTGTAAGTTTTGTTATCGGCAGGCAGGGTAAAATGCAGAAACTATTAACCAAAACAGCCTATGAATTACAACAACAGGCGATGCAACTAAGATTGGAAGTCAATGAACGCAAGAAAGCGGAAAGAGACCTCCGAACACTTTCTCTTCGTGCCATGGAGTCTTTGGTATTCGCGCTGGAAGCGAAAGATAAATACACCGCCGGACACTCTCGTCGAGTAACTGATATCACTATGTGCATAGGCAATAAAATGTGTTTGTCCAAAGAAGATTTGGAAGACCTCCGTTGTGGTAGCTTACTCCATGACGTTGGTAAAATCGGGGTCGACCAGCTAATCCAGAAT